>CAIWEX010000359.1 GCA_903911795.1 uncultured Schlesneria sp. | reverse complement strand
GAGCATAGAACTCGCGTTCCGTTGAAACGATCGCTTTTGCTGTGGGTTGTTCGCCGTCCTTCGGGACCGGCAACAGTGTGTCAAGAACCTGATAGATACTGACTCCGCTGGCGGTTGGCTTTTTCTTGGCGGACTTCTTCTCGGCGGGAGGAGGAGTCGCGTTGATGCTGCCGTGATGGCCGACCTTCAAGAAATCGATCGGCGATTTCAGCAGTTTCTTGTGATGCTTTTCCCACATCACATTCCAGCTACCGTTATGTTTTCCGTCCTGAAATTCACTTTCCCATTCGGCGTCACCGACAAACAACAGGCGTCGTTTTTTCCATTCGATCAGCAATACAACACTCATGTTGTTCTGAATGGAAGAGTCCTTCCCTGCAAACGCCAGAGCATTCGAGAGCATACGCGACTTGAGGACTCGGAAATCTGACGCACTGATATTCGTCGGCATCACACTGGATGTTCCGCTCGAGGCCTTTCCCATGGCGGCCGTGAGCCCGTTCAGTCCCTTCAGCGTCGTATCGGCGTCTTCACCGAAGTAGTAATGGTCGATGTCATTTTCAGGTGCCAGCACATGGATTGCCGCTCCCTTTGGCAGCTTCAGCCCCAGATCCTTGTCTGTCATGCCGGAATGCACGAACTTCGGCTTGATCTGATTGTTAGCGGGGATTTGCTTCATCAGGAAATCGTCAGCGACGTCATTGCCGACACCGTAAAGCGACGTGAGCATTTCTGCCTGGGGACTGAGTGCCTGTCCGCTATCTGCGAGTCGACGCATGGCCGTTGTAGCAAACGCGTGAAGAGCGTTCGATTTCTCGGCCTGCGGATGATTCGGATCGAGTGCCTGGCTTAACCAGACGTTCTTGACTTCGATCTTTTTGAACCATTCGGGATCGAAACCCTTGATATGATCTTCGTGCCGATGTGTGGCAACGATCAGGTCCAATCGCTTGTTGCCGGGCTTTTCACCCGCAGGCAACAGGTGCTGTTCCATGTGCTGGATGGCCTGTTTCAGCAGTTCCGTGCCACCTTTCTTTCCACAATCGATCAGAATGTGAAAACCATCTTTTGCGTCTGGAATCCGCACATAAATACAGTCACCGCAGCCAACATTGTAGGCGCGAATCAGCAGCTTATTTCCCATTGCCGGGCCCCCTCATCATCATGTTCGTGATCGTCTTCGCACAAATGCAGATGTGGTGTCAGATGGAATCGAACCTGATCGCCATCTTCATCGGCGGTCATCGGTGGTACGCTGTCCCCAAGTAATCCCTGTCCCGTCCCGACAATATCTCCCACGCGACCTGCAGCGATCTGCACTGCGAGATTTGCCAGCAGCACATCACGCCGTGCGATCCCTTCCCGGACCGCAGCTTCCCACCGTCGCTGGATTTCACCGGTCCGATTTCGCTTGCCTCCGTAAGGAAGAGAACCCGGTTTTCGAGCCCAGGACAGGACGTTGCCAATGTCGTCGAAAACCAGTGTTCCCCCACAAAGCAGGTGAGTCGTTTTGCCGTTGAATTTTCCGAATTGCGGTCCGTCCAGAGGCACTTCCTCGCGCCAGACGTATTCGAGAATGATCTGTCGGCCCAGTCGCATTCCCTGGCGCGCGCTCTTGTTGGCATCGTAAAGGTCGGCAACGACGAAATCTCGACTGGCGGGAATCAGCAGATCTTCTCGATTATCGTCGAGAAACCGATAGGCTGTAGCACGCGACCGTGAAATCGATCCCATGTCATGAAAGACACTGAGACGCAACCGCTCGAACAGGTATTGCTCCTCGATCAGTTCTTCGACATCCTGATCCGACAGGATTTCGCGTTTGTGAAACACGTCGATCAGCATTTTGTAGTAGCCGTTCGGATCGATTGGATCCGCCAGTTGCTGAGCACGGCAGACGGCCAGTGCATAGTCTCGAAACGTGACATCAACGGGGGGCAGCAAGTCCAGTGGCTGGATCGCCATCCGCTGCATACGATCGGCCGCACGCCAGAAAGCCTGCTTCGGTGTGACCTTTGTTGTTTCTCCTTCGGGGACCGCCTGGTATCCGTTGGCCAGTCGCATCAGAATGTCGAACATGGCCCCCGTCAGCACCTGCGAAAAATTGTGCGGACTCGTTTCATTCTGCATTTGCGACATGCGTTTATCATTGAGCGCCGTTCGAAGGTAGGGCCTTCCCGAGACAGCCATACCAAACTCTTCTGCGATCGACGAAAGCTCTTTCGCGTCTTCGATTTTGCCGTTGCTGGCCACAGCCAGGCGACGCCGCAGTCCATTGTTCCGAAGCGTCAGCAGGATGGCAGTCAAATCACCGATGAACTCGTGGAATGCTGCGGTCTGGACCGAACTGCTCTCGTTGAAGTACGGTCGCACTCCATCCAGCACAGCATGTCCGAATTCGTGGTGAACGATGTCCGATGACAGGCACGTATAGACAATGCCATTTTCCGATTGGAAATAGTAAAACTGAAGTGACTTGCTGGCACGATCGTAGTAGGCGTTTTCTCCGTCCCCGGCATGAGGAACCACGATCAGGCGATTTCCTTCAAAGGCCCAGGAGATGCGACGCCCCAACCCCTCGCCACCTTCAAAAAACGCCAAAGCCCCTTGCAGCAGTGTCCAGACGCTCACCTGGTGGAACTGAAACAGATCCGCTTTCTCGCGATCCAGGACCTTCCCCTGGAACACGAACTTCTGCTGTTCTTCATCCCATTCGGCAGGTGGAGTCAGGACATCGGCGTCGGTGTCATAGTCGACGATGGCAAACCGGGCGCTGGTCGGACCATCCGCCAATCCAGGTTCCCAGTCGACGAAGACCTCTTCGTCAAATGCGTATTCGGGTTTCTCGCGAGCGACAAACGGATCTTGCACGTATGTCGTAAACGGGAGCATTAACCCGCTCTTTTTTTCAAACGACGACGGCAGAAATCGTGCGGCTGCATAAAGCCTGACACGCTCATCGGGTGAAATATGGATATTCGAAATACCCGTTCGCGCTTTTGCTCGCTCGTGCCCCGTCGTTGCTGCGGATGCAGTCTTCTTGACGGTTTTCTTCTTCACTGTCGCAGGCTTTTTGGACTCGCCTGCACCGGATGCTTTCGCCACTGGCCCGCTCCTGAATACGTTTGCGTTTCGACTTTTCAGGGACGGGACGAGTCTGGTCGTCGACTCGGGCATTGTCAACAAAGTATTGTCGGACTTTTCTCGATTACCTGTCTGTGCTTGATCGTCAGCCGATTATTCGGCATGCGAAGCGGCAGGGACAATAGTCGTGGTTCGCTCCGCGAACCAACGCTTCTTGGTTGACAAGACTTCTGAGGACGATGCGAATATTT
>CAIWEX010000358.1 GCA_903911795.1 uncultured Schlesneria sp. | reverse complement strand
GCTCGAATCGAGTCCTGGGTTCCCTCCCCTTGCTCGAATCGGTTCAGGGGCCGTCCTTGGAGTTCAATGATGATCATGACCTGTCAGCGAATTGTGATGCTGGTCGCATTGGCATGGATCTCGGCAGCGCCGGTCCTGGCTCAGGTTCTTGAACCTGAAGCATTGCAGCGCAAGGCTGAAGACCAGCAGCGGGCGCGAACGATGACGCGTGAACTGCTGGGGGGTGTCCTCGACATCCAGCTTCGTCAGCTCGAAGAAAATGGCCTGTCTGATCAGGAAATTTTCCGTGACATCAAGTTGATGCGAGCGAACCTGAATCATCTCGTCGAAACCGAAATGTCCAAGGTGGTTGATGTGTTGGCTGACGCTCAGCACTTGCCACAAGACAAGCGTGAAGCGGCATTCATTGAAGCCCGTCAGCAGATCCGCACAATTGTCCGGCAACTCGCCGTCGAACGTCAAAACCTGATGAAGCGACTGAAGATCGCGGAACTGGCCGAGCAGGTTCGCCGCCTGATCCGGATGGAAATGACCGTTCAGGCCGCCACCAAGGGATTGTCATCCGAGCCAAAGTCGCGTCAGGAATCATTGACACTGAAGACGATCGAAGACCAGCGCGACGTGAAGGAACTTTTCCTGCACCTCGTCGATACCTTGATCGACATGAAGGCTTGGAGTGGCACGCTGTCGATGGCTGCGGCCGACGGATTGCGAATCCTGAAGGCAGGCGACGTCGGACGTCATCTGGATCTGGCTGGATCGACACTGCAGGGGGTCAAATTTGAGGCTGCTGTCGATCATCAGGAACATGTGATCAAGGGCTTGCGAGATCTGTTGAAAGTGATCGAACGGGCACAGGGGGCGCTCAACTCTGAAAAGATGGCCGTGATCGACAAGATCAAAGCCCTGGCTGACAAGCAAAAGGATCTGCGCGAAGAGACCAAGAAGCTCGAAGAAAATCAGAAGCCATCGGCTGAACTGGTTGAGCAGCAAGCCAAGCTGCAAAAGGAAATCGCGCAACTGACCGACACGATCCGCGACAACCCCAAGGCTGACGCTCACATTCAGCAGGCGGAAACAGCAGCTCTTGATGCTGCCGCCGATCTGCTCGATAGCAAGCCCGAAGAAGCAATCGCTGATCAGGGAAAAGTGCTGGGTAACCTCGCCGCTCTTGAACAGGCCTTGAAAGACCAGGCCAAGCAACAGACGAAAGACAAGTCGGCCACTGAACTCGCCAAAGCGGTGAAATCACTTGAAGAAGTGAAGAAGCAACTGGCAGAAGCCCAGACAAAGCAGGACGCCGCCGAAGCGAAGGCTGAGCAGAACGCTCAAGCTGCCGCCCCGGAAGAAAAATCCGTCGCCGAAAAGGTCAAGGAAGCGATGGATACGCATGAGCTTCCCGCTGCCGTGGAGAATGCACTCGCCGAAGCGGCTGACGCTGCTCGCGAAGCCGAAAAGAACCTCGCTGAAGCCAAGCCTGAAAAGGCGACCGCTGTCGAAGAAAAGGCTCTCGACAAGGCGGCCGATACACTCGAACGAGCAAAAGACACTGTCGATGCAGCCCTGGCCGATGCCATGCGTCAGGAATCTGCCGTGAAGATCGGTGAACTCGCCCGAGCCGCAGAAGTGCTCGAACGAGCTGCCGCGGAAGAACGAGCGATCGCCAAACAAGCTGAAGAAATTGCGAAGTCCGAAAGCGCTGATAAAGCCGAAATGGCAGAAGCGGCGAAAGCCCTGGCCGACCGTCAGGAAGATGTGAAGGCGATCGCCGAGAAGGCTGCAGAAGCACTCGCTGAAACCTCGCCGGAAGCCGCCAAAGAAGCTGCCGCAGCCGCTCAGGATGCAATGGAGTCCGGAAAGGACCTGCAGCAGGTCGCCGATCAAAAGGCGGCCGATCCCAAGGCGGCTGCGATGGAAGCCGCCGAAGAAGCGAAGGCTGCAGCTCAGAATCTCGCCGATGCGGCAAAAGAGATTCGTAAAGAGATCGCGGAGACTGCCAAGGAACTGGCGAAGATGAGTGAAGCTCAGGCGAAGGAACTGGCCGACGCTCGTGACGCCGTCGAGAAAGCGATCGACAATCTCCCTACGAATGACAAGGTGGCTCAACTGGAAGCTGCCAAGGATAAGTTGAACGAAGCGATGCAGGAACAGGCCAAGGCTCAAGGAAAGCCCGAAGCTGCCGCCGCGATGGAACTCGCCAACCAGATCGCCGAAGCGAAGGACGCTCAAGACGCTGCGAATGCCGCTGCCGATGCTGCAGAAAATGGCGAAGGGTCTGAATTGAAAGCCACCGCCAAGCAAGAAGAAGTCGCCGAGAAGGCTCAGGCCGCTGCAGAAGCAGCCGCCAAGCGACCTCAGGCGGAACAGGCCAAGCAAGCGGGTAAGCCAGATCCACTCGCCCAGGCATTGAACGAAGCACAGCAAGCTGCGGCTGAAGCTGCCAAGCAGACACTCGATGGAAACGAAACCGCCGCCGAAGCATCACGCGATGCTGCAGAAGCAGCCTTGGAAAAGGCGATGGAATTGGCTCAGGCCGAAGCTAACGCCGCGATGGATGCACCGCCAACCGGAAAGCCCGATGCTGCAGCTCAAGCCAAGGCGGCTGAAGCTGCCGAAGCGGCTCAGAAAATGGCTGCAGAAGCCTCGCCCGAAGCGGGAGCCGAAGTTGCACCTGCTGCTGCTGCGACGGAAGCTGCCGAACAAGCACTGGCCGCCAATCCTGAGACCGCTCCGATGGCTCAAGGGAAAGCCGCCGAAGCTCTGAAAGACGCTGGCAAGAAACTCGATCAGGCGATTGCTCAAGCCGCGACTGAACAAGCAAAGGCGCTGGCTCAGCAAGCCACGGAAACAGGGAAATTGGCAGATCAGGTTGCCAATGCTGACCCTGCCGCTGCCGAAGCAATCGACGCAGCAGCCGCGGCTGCCGAAATGGGAGCCGAAGCTGCCAACTCGCCACAACAGATGGATGCCGCAAAGGCAACTGCCGAGGCTGCTCTCGAGCACGCTGCTGCAGACCTGGCTGCCAAGGAACAGGAAGTAAAACGCGATCAGGCGATCGCCGAATCAATTGCCAATCTGGCCACCGAACAGCAGGGAGCCGCCGAAGCGATTGCTCAGCAGGCCGGAAATTTGGAACAAATGGCCGCAGATAACCAGGGAATGCCGCCGACAGCCGCTCAACAATCGGCCGCTCAGAAGTTGAACGAAGCCCAGGCCCAGTTCGCAGATGCTCAACAGGCAACTGGTCAAGGGGCGGTCGAACTCTCTGGTCAAACGGAAGTGGCGAACCAGCCACTGCGTGACGCCCTGGAACTCGCCTCACAACTTCCTGAGCTTGGTCCGATGGGTGAGATGCTTGCCGATGCTGGTCAGCCGCTTCCTGCAGATGGTCAACCGTTGCCAGCAGATGGCCAGCCCGCCGAGGGGCAACCTGCGGAAGGACAACCTGCCGGTGAAGGACAACCGATGCCAGCGGATGGTCAGGCCACCGGCAAACCCCAGGGACCTCCCGGCCCGCCGAAAAATCCGGCAGGTCTGGGGACTGGATTCGTGCCACAATCACCTCAACTGACCGCTCAAATGATGGCCGGTGCACAAGCTCAACTCGCAGCCCAGCAGGCGATGGCTCAGGCCCCACCGCAGGGACAACCGACCGGCCAGCCTGCACAACCAGGCCAGCCAAGCCAGCAAGCTCCGACCCAGGCTCAGGAAGGCCAGCCAACGCCTGCTCAGCCATCGAATTCGTCACAACTTGCGAAGAAAGATGGCCAGGCGACTACCAACCAGAAGGTCAAGGATGGTCCGGTGCAGAAGCAGCCGGAAGCGACCGATGCGGGAGACAGCAAATCCAGCAAGGGCCGCGAAAAAGAAGAAAGCGTACTGGCTCGCCAACTGAAGGACGAAGCGTGGTTTGCCAAGCTGCCTCCAGAACTGCGCAAGTCCATTCGGGCAGGCGCCGGACAGAAGCCACCCCGTGCGTACGAAGACCGTTTGAAGAAGTACTTCGAGAGTGTCGACTGATGCTCTTTGTTACCTGATTTGAAAAGCCATCCGAAATCACAGGGGATTTCGGATGGTTGTTGAAACTGCGATGCCTCACCGTTCAGTCGCCTGGCTGAACTCCAACACTCCAGACTATTTCGAGACAACCGACATGACGACCGAAAATCTTTCTCCCGACGAAGTCGCCGCCGTGCAGAAGTGCGAGCAGGCCTACAACAAGCTACGCGATGAATTGGCCAAGGTCATCGTCGGTCAGAATGAAGTGATCGAACAAGTCCTGATCGCCATTTTCGCCCGTGGTCACGCCCTGCTGGAAGGGGTTCCCGGTCTCGCAAAGACATTGCTGGTCAGTTCACTCGCTCAGGCATTGCACCTCAGTTTCAAGCGTATCCAGTTCACTCCCGACCTGATGCCCAGCGACGTCACCGGGACAGACGTGATCCAGGAAAACGTCGAAACTCACAATCGCGAATACAAGTTTCTGCCTGGTCCATTGTTCGCCAACATGATCCTGGCGGACGAAATCAACCGAACCCCACCGAAGACGCAAGCGGCCATGCTTGAAGCCATGCAGGAACGTCAGGTCTCGGCAGGTGGCAAGATTCATAAGCTCCCCGACCCGTTCTTCGTCCTTGCGACCCAGAACCCGCTCGAACAGGAAGGGACGTACCCTCTCCCTGAAGCCCAGCTCGACCGGTTCCTGCTGCACATTCGAGTCGACTATCCGACGGCCGCAGACGAATGGGAAATCGCACGTCGCGTCACCAGCGGTCAGATGGGAAACATCACCACGACGATGCACGGCGATGACATCACCACCTATCAGAAGCTGGTGCATAAAGTCCCCGTCAGCGATCAAGTCCTCGGCTATGCCCATGCCCTGGTTCGCGCTTCGCGCCCCGGTGCCGCGGAAGCTCCTGACTTCGTCAATAAGTGGGTCAACTGGGGAGCTGGTCCTCGCGGCGTGCTGACACTCGTCACCTGTGCGAAAGCCCGAGCCATCCTGTACGGTCGCTACCACGCCACCGTCGGCGACGTTCAAGCGGTCGCTAAGGGAGCCCTTCGCCACCGCATCGCCCCGAACTATGCCGCCCAGGCCGCCGACGTCAACAGCGAAAAGCTCATCGGCATGCTGATGGAAAAGCTCCCCGCAGACAAAAAATATGTCCAGCCTGCCTGAGGGGCTGGGATCGCAATTGGGGATGGAGATTTGGCAGAACGAAGGTGGGCAGAACGACGGATACGGAATTACTGACCAGCGGTTACCGTAAACAGGTCCAATGCCCACCCAAAGAAAATCAATAAAATGACAACGTCCGTTTTGTCACGATATTTGAATCCTGAGGTCCTCAGCCGAGTTGCTGATCGGCCTGTGGAGCCGCGTGGACTGGTCGTGGGAAATCTGGCGGGGGCTCACAAGTCTCCGTTATCCGGTTTCGCCGTGGAATTCGCGGGACATCGAGACTACATCGTCGGCGATGATCCACGCCATATTGACTGGCGGCTGTACTACAAGCGTGACCGGCTGTCGATCAAGCAGTATGAGATGGAGACAAACTTCGTCTGCCACCTGCTGATCGATGTCAGTGCTTCCATGCGCTACGGTGACAATCTGCAGCAGAAGATGTTGTATGCCGCTCAAGCTGCCACCACCTTGGGCTATTCCATCGTCCGCCAGAACGACAAAGTTTCGCTGGCGACGTTTGACGATAAAGTGCGAGGCTACGTTCCTGCAGGAAATTCCCTGGCCCAGATCCACCGGATGACCCATCATCTCGACGAGATCGACCCGGTCGAAAAGACAAAGATGGCTGACTGCCTGACAGAGTTGACTGGCCGCATGGGCCGCCGTGAAATCGTTATGATCTTCAGCGATTTCTTCACGGACTTGGACGCACTGGAAGCTGCGCTGCAGCGGATGAAATACAACAGGCATGAAGTCGTGTTGTTCCATGTGTTACACCATCACGAACGGACATTCGAATTCGAAGGAATGGTGAAGTTCCTGGGCTTGGAAGAAGTCAGCGAATACCTGACGCAGACCGAGGATATCCGACAGGGCTACCTCGAATGCGTGAAAAGGTATGAGACCGCATTTGATGACATGTGCCGTCGCAACGCGATCGAACGCATCGTGATCGACACCAGCCACAATCTGGGTGACGATCTCGTCGATTACCTCAATCAGCGAACACGCGTGCGGGTGAGGTAGGCAACTGCTGGGGCCTATCCGGGCGCCGACTCATCACGGTAGGCAGAGCCGCGCGCGGGGCAGACGGCCGCGGAGTGACGCGATGGCGACTTGTCGCCGCTGGGCTGGGTTGGCAGACGAAGTGCGTGCCAGTAGCGACTTGGCGAGCTTCGCCGTCTTGCTCGATCCCGTCACCGTGGCGAGCACCCCGCACGTTGCCACGTGCAGCGGTTCGTTTAGTTCGACGAGCCATTCCAAGAGCGGGGCGAGCAGATGATGAGCGTCGTTCGGCAACAGTCCGTTTGGTAGCGCGGACGCCTCGCTAAAAATTGTCTGCACTATGCGGGAGCAAACGTGCTTGTGCAGCGGCGACACACGCACCACCTCGCCAAGTTGCTCGGACAACCGGTTGCATTTGACCGCGTCGCTGATGACCAATCTGCGGAAGATGATACCCAACTCATCGCCGACACAGCGTCCATCATCGATCAGAGTGATCAGCGAATCGACTGCATAGCCCTTCAATCCAGTGTCTTTCGCCAGCAACGAAACGGCTACGAGCAATTGTGCCATCTCTGAGAATCGCGTCTGCGGCGCGAACAGCGGCTGCAGAAACTCGGTCGTCCGCCGTAGCGTGGATGCGGGTGCATCGAGCGCACACAAGATGGAAACTGTTCCGGTGACAAACGTCGGATCGGGATTGATCGGCCAAACGTGGAGAACGGCCGCGGCCGAGCCCGGTCCCCAGACCATGTCACTCCAGTGCAATTGCGATTCGATTCCTTCTAAGCTGGCCCCTGGAAACTGCTGCCTGAGTCGTTTCATTTCTCCTGCGACCCAACCTTCGTCTTGGCGCGGTTCATAGTTCAATTTCAGAGTTGGCAGTTCGGTTCGGAAGGACTTCGCGACGAAGCCGGGTTTGACCGTAACCTTGATCTTCAATGGCCAATCAGACTTCACTGGAAGCGATTCGGGGCGACGGACGGCGTGCCATTCTCGTGATACCAGCGTGCAAATATCCGGGCCATCGCAATCGAGTTTGTCATTCGGTATTGTCCGCGATGGGTCTCGGCCGCGCTGGGCCGCAATCCACAATTCTGGGTGAGCCGCCGCAAGTACGGCAGATTCGTTGAGATGCCCACCGAGCGCGAAGCGGACGACGTCACCGACGGGCGATTTCAACTTGCGAGCGGCAACGGAGGCGCCCTTGCGATCATCCGGTGCCAGTCGCAGCAGTGCTTGAATCAGATCCAACGTAGCGGGTTCGAGTCCCCGCTTCTGCCATTCGAGCATTCGGTTTACAAACTCGACCGCCGACAACCATCCGCCGCGATGTGTCGGTGCAGCCAGCAGCGGTGCTGCCACGCCAGCGGCGATTCGTCTGAACAACTCGCGAACTCGATCGACCAGAAACTCAAAGCCGGTGCGATGCTGCGCCTTCAAGGTTTCAATACGGATGTTGGAAACGGATTGACACCAAGCTTCTGGCAGAAAGAAAGACAAACCACGTAGGCCCTTGTCATATTGCAGCGCAGGGTGGAATTCTCCAAACAGCTTCGTCGCTCGACTCCGCAGCGGCGCAGTGCGGCTGGCAAAATCGGGGGGACGCTGATCGCAGAGGCGGCTTAGACCATCCAGAAGCCGCTCGAACTGGTCCGCATCACACGGACGTTCGATGGCGGATGACAGTTCT
The DNA here is from genome assembly GCA_903911795.1 of uncultured Schlesneria sp. GTDB lineage: Bacteria > Planctomycetota > Planctomycetia > Planctomycetales > Planctomycetaceae > Schlesneria. Next base: position 6,026 of record CAIWEX010000358.1, on the reverse strand, counting down.
TCGATCAGTTCGTCGAGCGAACCAATCGGCGTCAGTTCGTGCTCGGGCAGCAAGTGGATCATCTTCAGCGGGTCGACCGACACCGCAACCAACTCGCCGCCTTGATCGAGTACTTGCAGTCCGGCGTCGATTCCGCAGGCGGTTCGCTGCGTTTCGGTCAGAGCAGCGATCTCGTCCCGTAACGCGGTTTCTTCCGGCGTCACTTCGTTCGTCACTCCTGAAGAACTTGAAGCACGCGTGGTTGGGGTCGGCGCATTCACCGTTCTCAGCGAGGACTTGTTGCGCTGGGGGCTCGATGTCTCGATACCAGCCACACTCGTGTCAGACGCACGTTGGACTCTCACTCTCTTGTCAGCCTTAACCACCACATCCGCCGAGTCGCTCGGCTGGACTTGTTGGCTCAACTGTTCCACTCGGTCACGTAGCGACGCGGCGACCGACTTGATGCGGTTGTCGAGTTCGCCAGCCACCGCGTCGTTCGGTCCCAGATTGAGTGATTCGAGCCATGTGATGGCAGCTTTCTGTACGTCGGGCGCTTCGTGCCCGAGAGCGCGACAGGCTGCGGCGGCTGCCGTCTCGGTGAGGTCCGGCTGCTGCTTGACCAACGGGCCGAGTAGCTTAATGGCCGTCATCGGCGGCCCCTTGGGGGCGACCTCAAATACGCGCGGCACCGCGTGGAGATAGGCTTGGGCATCAAGTCGCTTCTCCTTGGCGAGCAGGCTCAGTGCGTCCAGTGCAAACGTGACGACGGCCGGAACGGCATTGCTCAACAGATCGAGATACAAGGATTGACGCTCGGTACGCTCATCGAGCGTCGGTTCGAGGTACTCGTGGAACCTGAAGAACCATGTTGCGCCCGCCGCGCGGCGACCGCGCCGCAGCGCCTCCAACGATTCCGTCAGCAGCCGGCCGCGATCAATCTCACCCGACGCCGACAGAACTTTCAGCGCCCTGCTCCACGACGTGGGATGGTCTTCAAGATCGTTCGTGAACAAGAGGACGCCCTTACCCGGAGGCTCGACCGCGAAGAGTCTCCAGATTTCGTCTTCGAGCAATCTGGAGTCCGCGCGCAGGCTGTCGACGAGCTGCCATTTCTCATCGGCAAGTCTTTCGTCCCAGTAACCGTGGACCATCTTGATGATGTAGTTATCGTCGGTGGGCGTCGAGCAGAGTCCCGTGCGGACCAGCTTGCGCACTGTGCCCCACTGCGGGTTGAGTTCGTCCGCGAGTTGATGGCTGGCCCATTGAGCGATCCACTCGGGACGGCGGATCTTCAAGAACTCGGGAAGCCAGTCGTAGAACCTGATGTCGTTGGTCGCCAGATGTTTTAGCTCGCGATTCAGTTTCTTGACCTGTTCCCACGAGCCCAGGCCAAACACGGCGAGATGTGCGCAGCAGTAGGTGCGGTGGTTCTTCCAAGGCTGCCCCTTTCCCTCCGGTTTGATCAGTGACGCGGCAAACTTGCCGAGCTTCGGTCGCTCGGATTCGGTCACGCCCGCCAGCGCATCGAGCAACGGCTTGGCATCGCCCGCAATGATCAGTTCCTGGAGTTCCTCTTCCGTCATGATTCCTCCTCAATTAACAAGCGAGCTGCCAGAATGTGCTTGCACGGGCCCCGTTCATTTTGGTGTTTGCTGTACCACGGGCACGTGCATTTGTCACCGTCGGGCAGGAGCCTGACGCGGTGTTCGACGTCTGTTCCCTGGACCATCACTTCAGCGGCCAGCTTGTCGTCGGTTCCCGTACGCTGGACGACGCGGACTTTCTTTTCGGCGATCAGTTTGCGGGCTGCGATGAGGCGCGGTTGCAGGGACTCGATCTTCTCCATGTCAAACGGCAGTTCGCGGTGGAAGTAGCAGCCGCTGACGATGTCGTAGCCGACGAGACCCCGTGAGCCTAGCACCGCCAGCGCGGCATCGACCTCGGGTAACTTCAGTTCGAGCTGACTGGCCAGCCGCGCGGCATCGATGCGGCTCTTGCCACACAGGGCGTCACGCACGTACGGGAGGGCGATCTCCCACGATTTCCCCGCCAGCCGTTCGAGTTGCTGGCCCTCGCCCGAGAAACCTCGCCAGATTTCGGGGCTGAGGAACAACAGAAACCGTCCGTGCTCAAAGACCACCTCCCACGCACTCGTGCCGGATGCGTCGTCGTACCAAACGCAAAGTTGCTTTGCTTGATTGAGCAAGGGTTCGAGCAGCTTCAATCGGTCAGTCCCCATCACCCGTACGGACCCCTTGGCATCGCGTTGGCTAAGGCGCAGTCCGTTCCCCAAAGTCTGCACAAATGATGGCGTTTTAGGAGCCACTCCGCGCGGCAGCGATCGGACGAAACGACGGGCTTCGGCCGTGTTGATTTCGAATCGCCGCTGCAGCGCCGGCAGATACGCCTGTACGTTGGTAAATCCCTTGATCCAGCGCAGCGGCAGTGCGACTTTCTTCTCGACGATTTCTCCCGCGGATTGAGTCAATCGGAACTCGTCGGCCCCGACCGACAACTTGACCTCGTCCGAATCGCGCACCTGCGTCAGGGCCGCACGCATCGGTGCGTTGAAGTCGACGTTTGTCGTGCCGCGCCCCTGAATCTCACTGTCGAACGCGTCGGCTGACAGATCGACACGCGCATAGACGCCGCAACACGAACTGAAACCCTCCAGCCGCAGTAACTCTTCGCTGCTGGTCACGACCGGGTCAAGCATCCGCCACGCACCGGGCAGATAGAACCGGCTGTTCACGGTATTGGCGAGAGCCAGCAACAGATCCGCCACCATGCGCGGTGATCTGCATCGCCCCTCGAAGAAAAACGGATGCGGCAAGACGACTGGACGCTGTGCATCAACTGATGGGCTCGTTCCAGCAACGCCACCCGCCGAAGAACCACCAAATGTCGCCAACCGCAATCCCCACGCTTTCCCCTCACGCTCCAGTCGCGAGACAAACGGATAACGATAGGTGTAGCCCAAGGTCGCGCTCATCGGTTGTATCCTAAGTGGACCTTCGATCAGCAGTATGTGAGCGGTGCAAAGTGAAGTGGCATTCGCCAGAGTCTATGGTCATGACCAGTCAGCGACAATGATCCTCTCACCTTCGTGGTCTTCGTGTGCTTCGTGGTGAAAAATGCTGATAGAAAGCCGTAAAAGGCGGTCCAGACTATTTCCTTGCCTGTGATTTGATCCGGCCTTCCTCTGCGCTCGGCTGGCTTCACATGGAACGTGAAGGCTACTATGCCAGAATGGGGCGGATCAATTCTCCGTGGACGTCTGTCAGACGATAGTGCCGACCCTGAAATTTGAATGTTAACTGGTGGTGGTCGATTCCCAGGCAGTGCAGGATCGTCGAGTTCAGGTCGTGGACGTGAACGGGATCGCGAGCGATGTTGTAACTGTAATCGTCAGTCTCGCCATGCGTGACGCCCCCCTTGATCCCTCCACCTGCCATCCAGATTGTGAAGCAGCGAGGATGATGATCTCGGCCGTAGTTCGTGGCAGAGAGAGTTCCCTGGCAGTAGACCGTTCTGCCGAACTCGCCGCTCCAGACAACCAGAGTATCTTCCAACAGCCCACGTTGCTTCAAGTCGCGGATCAGGGCCGCACAGGGTTGATCGATGTCGCGGGCCTGACCGGGGATCTGCGTGGGAAGATTCGTATGCTGGTCCCAGCCCATGTGGAACAGTTGAATAAAGCGGACTCCTCGCTCGGCCAGTCGTCGGGCCAGCAGACAATTCGCGGCAAAAGTCCCCGGTTTACGAGCATCAGGGCCGTAGAGGTCGAATGTTGCTGCCGTTTCGCCTGAGACATCGGCTAACTCAGGAACCGAGGTCTGCATCCGGTAGGCGAGTTCATACTGTGCGATACGAGTTTCAATCTCGGGATCACCGATCCGCTCCAGTTGAATGCGGTTCAGGGCCGCCTGGTCGTCAAGCATGTCGCGTCGCAAGTCTGCGCCGATTCCTGGCGGGTTGGAGAGGTACAGGACCGGATCACCACCGCTGCGTAACTTCACCCCTTGGTGTCGCGATGGCAGAAAGCCCGAACCCCACAGGCGATCATAAAGGGGCTGGTCATTGGGACGGCCGGTTCCGCGCGACAGCATCACAACGAACGCAGGAAGATCCTTGTTTTCTGAACCGAGGCCATACGACAACCACGAACCGAGGCTTGGCCGACCTGCCAATTGAGCCCCGGTCGTCAGAAACGTCACGGCGGGGTCGTGATTGATGGCTTCCGTATGCAGTGACTTGATTAAGCAGAGGTCATCGGCCACCCCACCAAGATGCGGCAGCAGTTCGCTGATCGTCGCACCGCTCTTGCCATGCTTGGCGAACTTGTACATCGACGGGACCACCGGAAACTTATCCTGGCCAGCGGTCATGTTCGTCAGACGCTGTCCACGTCGAATCGATTCCGGCAAGTCTTCGCCGCGCCGCTTTTCGAGTTCCGGCTTGTGGTCGAACAGTTCGATCTGCGAAGGTGCGCCCGACTGGAACAGAAAGATGACTCGCTTGGCCTTCGGGGCCAGCGGTAATCCGGCGGGAAGGACCGCTGATGGTTTTGCCGCAGGTTGCGAATCCGCTGCCAGCAGGGAGCCGAGTGCGGTCAGGCCGAGTGCCCCCCCTGCCCCGTTCAGGAACGCACGACGTGAAAGGCCTTGAAGGACATTCTTGAAGTTTGGGTGCATGGAAGGATTACCGATGCTGTTCATGTCGGGATGAAAAGGATGTCGGGTTATTGCCACGAGAACCCGTGTCTAAGGTTTGGCAACAAATTCATCCAGGTTGTAAATCAGACTGGTTGTTGCAGTGTACGCCGCCAATTCTGCGGGAACGAGTGATCTGTCGTAGGGGGTCTCACCCAGTTTCAACAGTTGTTCCACATCGTTCCCTCGACGTTCGTAGGCTTGTCGGCGGCGATCAAAGCCGTCGACAAGTAACTTAAGTTCGTGTTCGGAAGGTTCTCGCGACAGGATCTGCCGGAAGGTCCAGGCCAGCCGGGACGGGGCCGACGCACCCCCTTCTTTCATCGCTTTCTCGGCGAGGACTCGCGCGGCCTCGATGTAGGTCACGTCGTTCATCAGGTTCAATGCCTGCAGAGGCGTATTCGTGCGTGGCAAGCTGACGCGACAGGCTTCTCGCGGCGATGCATCGAAGATGGCGAGCGATGGTGGGGGGACCGTCCGTCTGCGAAACGTATAGATGCCGCGCCGATACAGGTTCGGACCATGATCCTGAACATAGATCGAGAATGGTCCCGGAACGGCATCGGCACTCAGTTCTTCCCACAGCCCCTGCGGCTGGTATGGCTTGACGCTTGGGCCTCCCAGATTTTCGACGAGCAGGCTGCTGGATGCGAGAATTGAGTCGCGGATCGCTTCGGCGGGTAGCCGGAATCTTGGTCCGCGTGCCAGCCAGCGATTATCAGGGTCGCGGGCCAAAACTGCTGGCGAAGCTTGTGAAGACTGTCGGTATGTGGCCGATGTGACCATTTGCCTCATGGTTCGTTTCAGATCCCAGCGCCCGGCTGCGGGTTTTCGTTCATTGGCGGCGTGACCAGGTGAACCGCTGAATTCGATTGCGAGCCAATCGAGGAGTTCGGGGTGGCTCGGGGCTTCTCCCTGGGTTCCAAAATCCTCCGCAGTCTTGACGATCCCCACTCCAAACAGCGACTGCCACGTCCGGTTGACGGTCACGCGAGCGGTGAGAGGATTTTCGGGAGCGACGAGCCAGCGAGCCAGATCCAGCCGATTCAGTCGCCGACTCGGATCCGGTTTCAAGGATATCGCGGAAATTGCGGCAGGAATCGCAGCTTCGACCAGATCGCCGGGTTTGTCGTATTCGCCCCGTTTGAGCATGTGCGTCGGGCGCGGAATTCGATCCTGCATGACCATCGTCGTGGGAATGGTCGCCAGGTATGTCGCATATCGCTTACGAGCGTCGAGTAACTTCTGACGAGCCGTACGTTGCTCAGTCGGGGCATGTTCGGCCACGTAGAACTCGCGGAATTTCTGACGATCAGCAGCAGGAATCGGCTC
>CAIWEX010000357.1 GCA_903911795.1 uncultured Schlesneria sp. | reverse complement strand
GCCGCTTCTGCGCAACCTGGGCGCGGAAGGGATCAAAGCTGCCTACGACGCATCGCTACAACAGCGCGATGACGAACCGGAGCGCGAGTATCAGTTACGCAGGGCAATTGGCGATCTGGTTCGCGAGATTCTGGAATTGACGGTGTCGCACGTTGATGAAATCAACTTGGGGGCGCGGCTTGAATCCAAGACAAAACAAGCCATTTTTGAAGTTGAGTTTTCAGGAGAAAAAGGGGGCGAACTTTCAAAGTCCTCCGCGGAACTGACTCCTCGGCGACTTCCTTTCAGCAGCGTCGTGAAAGCGGATTCCGTGTTTTCGATGGAACTCGCACTGCCACTTCCAGAACGCCATGCGAAGCCGATTGCAGCAGCGATCAGGAACTACGTGGCGACAGCCAAAGATGCTGAGGCGAGTTTGTTGGATGAGTACGTCAGCCTGATTGAGTTTGGTTGTAAGATTCTGGACTCCGGCCAGCTGGACTTGATGGTGATTGACAAGGAGGGGGTGGGAACGACGGGACTGATGGGGATTGCTGTCCCAGGCGGACCGCAGTTTCCTCAAAAGTTTCAGCAGTTTCTGGAAGGTGCCAAAGGTGAGATAAAACTGGAACTGGCGGTCGATGAACTCAATGGCTGGCCCGTACACCATCTCGAATTTGAGGATGAAGCTTCGCTACTGGATCTGTTGACGGATGGAGATTCTGGTTTCCCCAGCGGGAAGCCGCTTCAATACTGGATTGTCGCCACACCTCAGGCCGTCTGGCTTGGTTCGGCTCAGCAGGGCGATGGAGTGCGATTACCCGATTTCATGAAAACGGCGATCGAACTCCATTCGAAACGTGTTCCGAATCCGCAAAAGAACTTCCGAGGAAATCCCCTGCGGATCGCCCTGCACACACGCCAATGGGTCAATTTGGCGCTGGAAAAAGCGGATGTCCAACAAAACGACAACCCTGAACGTCAGAAGGAAAATCAAGAACAAGCCGAAAAACGCAAACGTGATCGTGATGGACTGATGGCCAATTACGAAAATGCATCTGACGAATTGGTCGTTGAACTTCAATCGTCACCCACCGGATGGAAGCTGAGCATTCAACTGGACGAAGTTTACATTCGGATGCTCAGCCAAGCCGTGAGCTTTAGCAATTCCATGAAAGATCCCGAGGTTCCGAAAAGCGAGTGATGATCAGAATCGCGAATCAAATTCAAATCGAGCGTCAGGAAGCGACGATTTATTCCTGAACCACTTCGACAGTCGCCCCAGCTTTCTGCAATGAGTCGCAGAACAGGTTTGCACTATGCAAATTGAAATGGCTGTAAAGCGTTCGTGGCAGCTTCGCCGTGCGATAAATGAATTCTTCCGGCGTCCAATCCAACACGGATAGTGCATTTCGAACAGCATCGACCGACTGCCCGACGTCTGTCAAAACGATTGCATGAGCCTCATTCGATTTCTGGTTGTCTTGCTGCAAGGCGCGAAGCCAGTCAGGGATTTGCTGTGTCAGCAACAATTCCTTCAATGGTGCCGGAGTATTCGAAAAGTCGAATTCTGCCAGTGGATCGTTGTTTGTAAGGCATGCTGCATGGAACTCGGTGTCCCAGGGTGCCGCCTGTGCGACGTCGAAACCAGCCACGAGATCGGGATTCAACCAAAAAGCGGCTCGATAACAGGCGTGGATCGTCAGCGAAACGGCACCAAACCCTTCCCGCTCAGCAGTCTGTCGCTGCTGTTCCAGCATTTCGACAAGTGTCGACACAATTGCTGTGGGGTCACGCTGCAGGATTGCATTCAAGCCTTTTTCCAGCAGTGGAACTCGAGTGCTGCCAACCGGATGAGGCCACATCGCATGCAGGGCCTGCATCTGATCTTCATCACGGAGCCCGATGGCTCGGAGTGCCAGGTAACTCCAGCACCCTGCGTCGGTAACCATCACAAGGCGATAGGGGAATTCGCGAATCGCCCACTGCAAACTCGGCTCGTCACCCACCGCGAATACGTCGCGAAGGATTTCCAGCAGTTGATGAAAATGCGGTTTGGACTGCCAGATTAGAAGTGACATTCTCGCATTCAGAGTCAACGCGGTCCGTAGTTCGGAGGCAGACTGCAATTCGACGCGTCGCGCGATCGCGACATCGGGCAGGACTACGATCCTTGCAGGATACATTCCACCCAGCGTTGTCAGCACATCTGCAGACAGTTCGCAATTTTGCTTGTAGCGTTCCTGGTTGGCGGCATGACTGGATTGCCACACGGTGGACCACGCCGACGCGACTGGTAAGCTGCCGTGGTCCGTCGCCAGCAACTCTTTGAATCGCTTCTTCTCTCTGGAAGTCATCGTTGGAAATTTTGTTTTTTTGGGCTTTCCGGCCGCTGAGGCTTTACCGCGTGTCGGTTTTGCGTCTGCGGGAACTGCAGCCAGGATCGCATTCAGCAACCAGTCGCCGCGCAGATGCCATTTCTCGGGACCACGACAATGTTGAAGGATCGTCTCCAACGTGCACCCTGCCTGCGTCAGCAGTGTCCCAAGCTTTGGGAATTCAACGAACGATCGGTTTTCGTGCATCTGCCGGGCGACGTCGACAACTTCGGCGGTACACCATTCCGGCTTCAGGTCCGTCGAGTCTTTCAGTGGCGAAGTCAGCGACGTCAGCCAATTCCGGGCCGCGGAAATCACTTCGCTCTGACTCCAGCGGAATGCATGTTCCAAACGGAACAGAACGCCACCGCCATCCTCGGCCGTGCAGTCAGGTTTCAGCACGCAGAGTAATCCGCCCCACAAGGGATTCCGTCCAAGTTTCCAGGAATTGACCGCGCGAAACTTCTTTTCCAGCAGGGCTGCGCTTTGTCCGGTTTCGGCGTATTTCTCGGCGATTTCGAGGATCTCGTGAATACTGCCGTCGAGTGAACCCGCTTCAACAAACGCCGCTCGCATCATTCCCGTCAGATACAACCGATAACGCTCGGTACCTAACTGTGCCGGAAGTTTCGCCCACCACTGCTGATCGGCGCTGTTCCATTTCGCAAAGTAGAACCCCAGTGATTCGGTGATTCCACGATTACTGCCCCCTGCAGAACGATTTTCGCGTCGCTCGATTGCCGCCGCAAAAACCCGCTCGATAAAACCCACTGTGGAAGTTCGATCGATGCCATCGTCAGTCGACAAGTCGATATCGGGAACAAATCGCCTCAGGTTTTGCAAAGTCAACGCAGTGGCAGTCCCATTCGACCAACTGGTCAGCCATGAATTCAACGCCGTCATTTCGGCATCGCAATCAATGACGAGTTTCCTTCCCGATTGGGAGATCGCCATCGCGAACAGG
>CAIWEX010000356.1 GCA_903911795.1 uncultured Schlesneria sp. | reverse complement strand
CGTTTCGGGGCCTTCCCGTTGGTCAGACCCCGCCACCCATGCGGATAGACTGTGAACCTCTCACCTAATCAAAGAAGCGTTGGTTCGCGGAGCGAACCACGACTATCAGGTACCTGCCCCCAGCGATCGTTACCCGCGTTAGGTGACTCTTCATCGCATTATGGAACGATTTCCGGCATGATTTCCCTTGGGTGATGTTGTTCCCTTTGACAGGAAATTTGCTTCGTGACGATGAAAACTTTGAATAGCCGGAATTCCTCGAACAGCCGGTGGGGAGTGTTGTTTCCCGTCTGTGCGGCACTCGTGCTGGCGGCGCTTTGGGCCATGCCTCGCGCCAACCGTGATCCCAATTCATTGGTCGTCTACTGTGCTCATGACGCCGTCTATGCGGACGAGATCCTCAAAGACTTTGAAGAGCAGACTGGAATTCACGTTGACGTCCGCTATGACACCGAAGCAACCAAGTCTCTCGGCCTGATCAACCTGATCCAGCAGGAACGGCGGCAACCGCGTTGCGACGTCTTCTGGAACAACGAGATGCTGGGGACGCTGGAATTGAAGTCTCAGGGGTTGCTGGAACCCTATACGGGTTCGGCCTGGAAACGCCTCCCGGAAAAATACCGTGATGACGAAGGTCATTGGGTCGGATTTGCAGCCCGACTTCGAGTCGTCATCGTCAATAGTCGAGAATTTTCAGCGCGAATCCCCTCCATCTCCATTCCAGGCGAGCAGCCAACCGGGGAAAGTTCTTTGTCGACATCAATTTTTGATGGAGCAGCAATCCAGAATGTCGTCACGATGGAAACATCCAAAGTCGCTGCTGCAAAACCGCTGTTTGGCACAACACTGACTCACTACACCGTCTTGTGGGATGTCTGGGGGCCAGAGCGACTGAAGGCTTGGCATCGAGAACTTCGATCTCGCGGAATGCGTGAAGTCAGTGGTAACGGTCCAGTCAAGGATGTCGTCGTCGGGGGAACCTGCGAACTTGGGCTCACTGACACGGATGACGTATTCGTCGCCATTGACGAGCAGTTGCCGGTGGAAATGTTTCCCGTTCGCGTCGAACCGGCCATCGATCCCAGCGAACCGGCCTCGGCCCTCAATGCCATTCCGGTTGATGCTCCGTTCCTTTCGTTATCGTACGTTCCTTTAACTTCTGGCGGGGCTCGCGGCGGAACGATCTGCATTCCGAACACCGCGGCCATCATCCGCAAAACGCGACATCTCGATGCTGCCCGAAAGCTGGTCGACTATCTGGCATCGGCCGAAGTGGAATTGAAACTGGCTCGTTCGAAGTCTCGTCAAATTCCGCTGGGGCCGGTGAATGACGAGGAACTGCCGGCCGAAGTTCGGCAGCTAAAAATCTGGGCGGCTGATGGGATTGATCTGCGTCCGCTATTGTCTGCCCGGCGTGAATGCCTGCAGTGGCTCAGGTCGGAGTACGTGCATTGACCCTCGCGGCCGTCTGCTGGTGGACACTGGCACGCGCCGTAGTGCTCTGCCTGCTGGCGTGGCCGGTTTGTCGCTGGATTGAACAGTCGTTCAGGATGCTTCCGGCGACATGGCGTCCCTGGTACCTGGCAGGATTAATCGCACCCGCCTGTTTCCCCGAGTTACTGGTCGGATATGCGTTTCGCCATTTCGCTGTCGCTCGACCGGACCTGGCTGAGGGACTTTGTTCAGCATTGCTGCTGATTCGAATGATTCCCGTCGGAACGATCGCACTTCTCGCCACACCTCGATCCGGTCCGGATGCGAGTGCCTGGCATTGTCGTTTACTCTTGAACCGGTCTGGGTTGAGTCGATTCAGGTTGAGAACCGGCCGCGATTGGATTGAACTCGCACGCTGTTACTGGCACGGAAGTCTGATGCGCGGACTTCCGGCATTCGGGTTGATGGGGATCGTCGCGTTTCAGGAATTTGAACTGGCAGCTTTGCTGCAAACCCTCAGTTGGACCGACTGGTTTGTTGCGGCGCGCTGGCAGGGACTCGACCGTGACGAGATGCTCCACCAATCCCTGCGACCAGTACTCTGGCAGTTACCACTGTTGCTCGGCGTTCTCGCGTGGGTGAGCCGCACCTCTCAGCGAATGGCGGGAACGGTGGATGATGTCATGGAGCGTCCGCAGAGTGTACGAGTCCTCTGGTTCGGGGCGATTTGCGTGAGTGTTGCGATTGTCGTCGGATGCGTTATCCCGCTGACATTGATGGGCTGGCGGACGTTTGATGGACTTGCCCTGCTCGCGCGGCAGAGAACTCAGCAACTGGGATTAGCTCGGGAAATGCTGATTTCCAGTGCAGTTGCCACGTGTGCGACAGGGACGGCCTGGGTGATCAGCAGTCGTCTGCGAGGAATGTTTTCGTCGCTCTTGTACCTTGGACTCTTCGGTTCATTGTTACTCAGCCTGGGAGCCGTCGCGATTTTTCAATGGCCGTTGTTGCGTCCGGTCTATGACACTCCAATTCCCTGGGTACTCGTTCTGACTCTCTGGCTGTTGCCGCGTGCGGCATTGCTCAAAGCCTGGCTGCAGGCCTTTCGCAATGACACGGGAATTTACGTTGCCGAACTGGCTTGTCGAACGATGAACCCCAAAGAGGGAACGGCTGCGCCCCGGATTCGCAGCAGCTCGAAAATGAAGCGTCGGTCGTCACTGTTGTGGCATTTGCGTGATCAGCCTCAGTTCCTGGCAATGAGTCTGCTGTGGTACTGGGCCTATTGTGATTTGCCTTCGGCATACATGCTGTCACCGTCAGGGATGGCTTCTGGACTGGTTCGGCTTTACAATTTTATGCACTTCGGCCGTTCGGCCGCCCTGTCTGCGGAAGCGTTAGTCTTCTTTGGTATCCCTGTCGTCGGCTGGTTCCTGTTGTTAATGGCAAATCGCAAGTTTCGGTGAATTCTCCTTCAGGCCTTCATCAATGTCCGCCCCGCGCGAGAACACCATGCAGATGGCGACATCATCGCTCAACGCACATGAAAAAACATGGGTGTTGAAGGATGTTGTGCTGGGGGGGCGTCGGTCGATGTTTGGACGTACGGCACGACAAGCGTCCGCAGCAGTTCCGCATGGCACGGCTCAACTCTCAACGATGGCACGGTCCTCGTTACGGCTGGATGGAGTCTCTGTTGAAATCCCGCGTGGGGTGACGGCTGTGCTGGGAGAATCAGGAGCGGGGAAGACGTCGCTGCTGAATGTTCTCGTCGAATTCGAATCGATTTCTGCTGGCACTGTGACATTTCACCCGCCGGACGGGGTCGGCCCGCAACTCTTCTGGTCGCCACCGACGCATGGATTGTGGTCGCATTTATCCGTCTTCGAACATTTGTCGTCCGTCACACGAGGAGACACTGAGGCCGATGAGAAACATGTCGAACGACTATTAAGCGAGTTCGATCTGGGGCACCTCCGTTCTGCGTTTCCTGGTTCATTGTCGCTCGGCGAACGTTCACGATTAAGCGTGGCGCGAGCTTTGGCGAGTCGTGCAGCAGTGCTGGTGATGGACGAGCCACTCGCTCACGTCGATTCGGCTCGCCTCGGTTCGTATTGGTCAGCCATCCGCCGCCACTGCGAAGGGACCGGGGCCTCACTTCTCTTCGCGACTCATTCCCCAGACATTGTGTTGCGAGAAGCCTCGTTCGTGATTTGCATGGATCACGGACGAATGAGTTATGCCGGCGCGGTCGACGAATTGTATGAGTCTCCGCCGACACGGGAACTGGCTCAACTGCTGGGGCCTTGCAATTGGCTATCACCGGACGAATGTCACCGCTGGCTGTCGGGCGGCGATCATCGGGATGAGGAAGCGTGCATTCGGCCAGAGCGATTGCTCATCGAACCCGCCCCCAATGGGATTGCAGAAGTGACTGCGACGCGATTTGCCGGTTCCAGTAGTGAAGTCGATCTCGTTCATCTTCTCGATCATTCGACGCAGACCTTCATTCATCGCCCTGCCAGCCGAACGACGTTGAAAGCGGGCGATCGTGTTCTGCTCAAAGTTTTGATGATGCTGTGCGCGATCTTGTTCGCGGGCTGTGATCGAGGTGAATCGACGCTTCCAGTCAAAAGTGAAAACTACTGGATTATCCCACCGAACGGACCTCGAATTCCGAGTCCGCGGGGAATGACGGTGTCACCGGCCGGGGAATATCTGGTACTTGACAACGCAGGGCGTCTACTGGTTTACGACGAAAATGGCGACTTGAAACGCCAGTGGTGGATGCCCGAGTATTCAGTGGGCAAGCCCGAAGGGGTTTGCGTGTTGAAGGACGGCCGAATCGCCGTTGCCGATACGCACTACCATCGAGTGGTCTTTTTCGATGATCAGGGGAATGTCACAGGCAAATTCGGAGAATTGGGAACTGGTCCCGGTCAATTCGTTTATCCCGTGTCCGTGACTCAGGACGACGAAGAAAACCTCTACATTTGTGAATACGGCAACTACAACGACCGGGCACAGAAATTCCACCCTGATGGAACCTATCTGGCACAGATTGGTTCCTATGGAACCGGCGATGGTCAGTTCCAGCGTCCGAGTGGTGCGGCATGGTTTGACGGTAAACTGTACGTCGTTGACGCTTTCAATAATCGGATCCAGGTTTTCGACGGCGCTGGAAAGCTGGTTGCAATCCTGGGGACTTCAGACAAAATATCTGATCTGTACTATCCGTATGACATTGCGGTCTCGCAGTCGGGCGAGTTGTTCGTGGTGGAATACGGTGCTGGCCGAGTGTCGAAATTTGATCGATCGGGTAAGCTGCTCGGACGTTATGGAACGACCGGGCCGGGACGAGGTCAATTTTTGACGCCGTGGGGATTGGCGGTAGATAGCAAAGGACGAATCTACGTTTGTGACACCGGGAACCACAGGGTTGTCGAACTGCGACTGTGACATGAAGACGGCGGAATGCGGAATGCGATGAAAACGATCAACAGGGGCTTCGAGTCAGGGAATCGATGAATCGGCTGCGTCGGATACTCGCGACGATTATTCCTCCACCGCGTACGTCAGTACGTTGGAAGGATGCGGTACCGCTGGCGGTCTTTCTCATTCTGTTTGTCGGTGGATGCCTGTGGCTGGAATTCGGCAACATCGTCATGTTTGCCCGGCCTGCGATGCTCGGACTGGTGGTGCTGGCCCCCTGGTTCTGGTGGATGTACGTAGCGGGTTTTGGAGGATTGCCCAAGGGGCGCGGAATCGCCTCACTGTTCGTCCGATTGCTGCTGCTGGGACTGTTCGCGATGGTTTTGGCGGAACCACGTTCTGTGCGTACTAACAACGTCATGTCTGTCGTTTTCGCGCTCGATACGAGCGATTCCATTTACAACACCGATAAAGCGGTCTCCTATGTCACCGAGACAGTTCAGAACCACCGCCCGAAAGGCAAACGGGATCTGGCGAGTCTGGTAATTTTCGGCAAGAACCCTGCCGTCGAACTACCGCCAGCAGAAAGCTTCGTGCTGGAGGCCTTGAATTCGCAAATCGACAAAGGGGCAACGAATGTCGAACAGGCCCTCTCGATGGCGGCCGCCGTGATCAAGGAAGATGTTCAGGGACGGATTGTTCTAATCAGCGATGGTGTCCAGACAGAAGGGAACCTGTCGCGAGTCCTGGGTGATCTGAAAGCTCGCGGTGTCGCGGTTGACGTGATGCCGATCGAGTACTCCTATGACAAGGAAGTCTGGCTTGAGCGACTCGACTTGCCTCAGGAAGTCAAGCTGGGAGAAACATACGAAGCAGCGATGGTGCTTTCATCGCTGAGCGACGGAAAAGGAAAACTGGTTCTGCGGGAAAACGGAAATGTCATTGCGGAACGCGAGGTCGATTACAAACAAGGAAAGAACCGGTACTCCGTCCCGATCACCTTGCGAAGCGCTGGCTACTACGAATATCGGGCGACAATCGAAGTTCCCAAAGCGGACGACCGACGCGTCGAGAATAATATTGCCGTCAATTACATCTTCGTCGAAGGGGAAGGGAAGGTCCTGCTGGTCAAGGATTCGACCGGCGACGAGCGGGACTGGGAGCGACTGGAAAGAGCCATTCGTGAAGGAGAACGAGCTGTCGAAGTCATCAACGGAAAAGACTTGCCAGACGACGCAGCGTCACTGCTTCCGTACGACGCCATCATTTTCTGTAATGTTCCGCACGATGAATTTGACGTCCGACAGATGCAGGCCGTCCGCGACGCCGTCTACAACCTGGGTGCCGGATTTCTAATGACAGGGGGTGCCAACAGTTTTGGTCCGGGTGGTTATCACCGAACGGTGATTGAAGAGATCCTCCCTGTTTCGATGGACATCAGCCAGAAGAAAGTCCTCCCGAAAGGTGCACTCGCCATCATTCTGCATACGTGTGAATTCCCAGAAGGAAATACCTGGGGTAAACGGATCACGAAGCAAGCGATCAAGGTTCTGGGGGCTCAGGACGAAGTTGGAGTATTGGTTTATGACGCTGGCGGTGGTGGCGAAAAATGGCTATTTGACATGACACCCGCCGGGCGCTACGAAGAGTTGGTGCCGTTGATCAACAACGCGTCGATCGGCGATATGCCCAGTTTTCATGCGACAATGCAGATGGGACTGACTGCCCTGAAAAAGGCGGATGCAGCGACCCGCCACATGATCATCATTTCTGATGGCGACCCAATGCTTCCGTCGCCAGCGTTGATCAAGGACTTTCAGGACGCCAAGGTCAGTGTTTCACTCGTCGCGATCTTTCCGCATGGCGGGAACGAAATTCAGAGGTTACAGGAAGTCGCGGGGATGACCGGTGGCAAGTTCTATCGAACCGACGACCCTAACCAGCTTCCGGCGATTTTCATTAAGGAATCGAAAACGCTGAAGCGAAGCATGCTTCAAAACAAGGTCTTCACTCCCACTGTCGATTTTCCATCACCAGTCCTCAAAGGGATCGATGGCATTCCGCAGTTGAAGGGCTATGTTATCACGACCGCAAAAGGGCACCCTGCCATGCAGATTCTGAACGGTCCGCCCGATGCCGAGCAATCGGATACAATCGACCCCATCCTGTCGACATGGCAACACGGCCTGGGGAAGACCGCTGCGTTCACGTCGGACTTCAGCACCAACTGGGGGGCCGAATGGCAGAACTGGGACCGCTTCCAGCCCTTCGTCAAACAATTGCTGACCGAAATTAGTCGTGTCAAAAAGGACGGACATTTAAGACTGTCAACGCATACATCCAGTGGGGAAGCGGTCGTGGTTGTCGAAGACTTCCATCCCAACGAGTCGTTTCTGGAGATCAAGGCTCGGCTGGCGGGACCCAACCAGAAGTCCGAGACAATTGTGCTGAAACAAGTGGGACCACGACGCTATCAGGGGACGGTGCCGCTCTGGGGTGAAGGTCGGTACCACGCCATTGCCCAGGGAACCGACGGTACTCGCAAAGACATGGCGTTCGGCGGCTTTGTCGTTTCCTATTCACCCGAATATCTGCGATTCCGCTATAACCCGCAGGCATTGCAGGAAATTGCGGATCGAACGGGTGGGCGAGTCTTGTCGGGCGATCCAGCAAAGGACGTGGTTTATACCTATGCCCGCATGCCCAAGCGTAATTCACAACCGATCTTCGACTGGTTCCTGATAGCACTGGCGATCCTTGTTCCGCTCGACGTCGCAATTCGCCGAATCCAGATCGACTTCCAGGCAATCTGGAAGGCAATGACCTTCCGGCGTCGAGCACCCGCCACTGCCACCATGGGTGCGTTGCTACAAACAAAGCAAGCCGTCAGTGCCAGTCTGAAATCAAAACGTGAGGAACGGCCGCTTCCGCCACAATCAGGGTCCGCACCCCGTTCATCCACAAGACCAATAACACCCGTGGCGAAGTCCGACTCGCCCGCACCGACACCACCACCTGCTGATGCAGGGGCACCGACTTCCACCACTGAAAAGCTACTCGCTCTGAAACGAAAGCGAGACGGACAGTAATGACGCGAGGAATAACGAAGTCCCCGCATCCAAGATTTTTGACATTGAAGTATAAGACGAAGCGAGCACGTTGAAGATGTGCTCCATGACCGAACATCATCAAGTTTAATCTCCTTCCGGAGCCTGATCATGAGCCTTGCTGAATCCGCTGCACCATCGATTGATCCTGAAATGCTGGAAGCGGAAGCACGTCAGTTTCAGAGTGAATTCATGGCGGTGCGCCAGGCCGTCGGCCGCGTGATCGTCGGACAGGAACGGACCGTCGAAGCAGCCCTGACCGCAATTTTCTGCGGTGGAAACGTGCTGCTCGAAGGGGTTCCTGGGCTTGGTAAGACCGAGTTGGTGAAGGCTTTGTCACGCGTTCTGGAACTCGACTTTCGCCGCATACAGTTTACGCCCGACCTGATGCCGGCCGACATCATCGGGACCAGTGTTATGTCGAGTGATGAGCATGGAAAGTATCGGTTCGAATTCCGCAAGGGACCGATCTTTACTCAACTGTTGCTGGCCGACGAAATCAACCGCGCTTCACCCAAGACGCAATCCGCGTTGCTCGAAACAATGCAGGAGCACTCGGTTACGACCAGCGGGACGATCCATCAATTGAAAGAGCCGTTCTTCGTGCTGGCGACTCAAAATCCGATCGAACAGGAAGGGACCCATCCGCTCCCTGAAGCTCAACTTGACCGATTCATGTTTAAAGTCGTCGTTCCCTTTCTGAACCGCGAAGAATTGAACGAAGTCGTCAGCCGCACGATCCTCAAAACGGCCATTGATATTCCAAAGATCATCGACGGCGAACGGATCATGACTCTTCGCAAGACCCTGGACAAAGTAGTCGTCACCGACGCTTTGCGCGACTACGCGGTCCGCCTGGTTCTTGCGACACATCCTGGAACCGATTTCGCTCCCGCGCGCGTTCGTCAATTCGTGAAGTGGGGAGCCAGCCCCCGAGCTGCCCAGGCGTTGATTCGAGCTGCCCGCGTGCGGGCTCTGGCGGAGGGTCGAGCCCACGTGGCATTCGAAGATATCCGCCATTTCGCCAGCGAAGTTCTGGGGCATCGCATGCTGCTCAACTACGACGGTCAGGCTGAGAATCTCGATCTGGCAGAACTGGTTGATGAATGCGTCAAGAGCCTGTCGGAACGAACGTGAACAACGAGTCAACGAGATCTGGATTTCGATTCACGAGATTTTGGAGAACTGCGATGTTTCTGCGACTGACAATGGCCGTCTGTTCGTTCGGCATCTTGGTGGGTGGGCTTCAAGCAGCCGCACCGGATACCGACGCCATTCTGGCTTCGGGCAAGTTTGCCGAGGGAATTACATCGCTCGAAGAGCACTTGAAGCAGAATCCCAAGGATGACTCCGCCCGTTTCGGACTGGCAACCATACAGTTCGTCGAGTCAGTTCAATCCCTGGGCCGCAAGCTGGTCATCTACGGACCGCAGACTCGCGGTATAGCAGATTTGGAAGCGATTTTTGGAAAGCAGTCCAAGCCCGAGAAATTGCTGACGTATCCCCGCTTACGCGAAATTATGGACGAATGGCTGCAGGATCTGACTCGCGTCGAAGCAATCCTCGCGAAGATCGAATCGAACGACGTCAAGTTGCCGATCCATGTTGCTCGAGTTCCGCTGAGTTTTGCCCGGGATGGGGTTCAGGTACTCACTCTGGTGCCGCTCCTGAACTCGCTCGGTCGGGAAGCTCCTGCTGATGTCGTCATTGCGTTTGATCGAGCGGACGTTGATTGGATGCGCGGCTATTGCCATCTGCTCGCAGCCTTCTGCGAAATCGGTCTGGCGTATGACGCGCAGGAACTGTTCGACGTGTTTTCTCACCGAGTTTTCGCCTATGCCGAGACTCCTCACAAGTTCCTGAAGGACCAGCCGAGACGTCAAGGTGGATGGTTCGACTTCGATGAAATCGCCGATATTGTCGGAGCCATTCATACCATTCGATTCCCCGTAAAAGAGCCGAAGCGAATGGTGACAGCGCTGAGTCACATCGAGCAGACGCTGGCACTGAGTCGTTCCATGTGGAAATTGATTCTGGCAGAGAAGGACAATGATCGCGAATGGATTCCGAACCCTAACCAGACGAGTGTCCTGAGGATCGGAGTGACACAGGAAATGGTGGATCACTGGATCATTGCACTGGATGAAACAGAATCGATTTTAAAGGGAAAGAAGCTGCTGCCGTTCTGGCGGGGCAAGCTGACGAACGGGGTCAACCTGCGGAAAGTCTTCCTGGAACCCCGGACTTTGGACTTGCTGCTGTGGGTGCACGGTGCAGCGGCAACGCCTTACCTTGAAGCGGGAGAGATTACTCGTCCAGATACATGGGAACAAATCAACCGCGTCTTTCGCGGTCAGTTCCTCGTTTTTGGAATCTGGTTTAATTGAAAGTGAAGTTCATGGCGGTCTGTCCGGTTTGTCAAATCGAGTTTGAATCTCGTCTGCCTGGTCGCCTTTGCGACAAGTGCGCGGTGAAGATAATTGCACAGGATGTTTATTCGCCGGGAGACTTGCGATTTGTCGGAATACTCGCTGCGGTCCTGGGGGCTGCCGTATTTTCGATGCCGGGAGTCTTTGTTGGATTCTACATCGGCAAAGTTTTTGATCGTGCAACAACGGGCTGCCTGGCGGGACTGATTCTGATGTCGATCGTGGGGCTGTTCGTTGGATACAGAGTCGGTCTGGCCGCCTGCATTCGTGCGGAAGTGGCACGTCAGTCACGACAGGAAACGTAGTCGTCATGGACAATACCACTCAATTCACGTCACTGATGGAGAACGCGACTCTGGCTCGTGCCGAGCGGATGCGGATGCTGCCGATGCGTCGACGCACGAATCGAAGTCGCGGTGAACATCTGGCCGGCAAGGGTGGGACCAGCACGGAATTCAATGACTACCGCGACTACGTGGCTGGCGATGACATGCGCTACGTCGACTGGAACATCTTCTCGCGACTGAATCGTCCGTACGTCAAACAGTATCGCCACGAAGAAGAGATGCACGTGGTGATTCTGGTCGATGCCTCGGCGTCGATGCAGTTTGGCGACAAGTTTACGCGAGCCCGTCAGTTGGCGGCCTGCTTCGCGGTAATGGGCCTGATGAACATCGAGAAAGTCAGTGTCTTTGCGTGTCAACATGCGACACAGACTCCATTGATTCTCGCTCCGTGCACCGGCCGGATCAGTATGAAGCGGATCTTCAAATTCCTGGAAGAGATTCCCCCCGGTGGCGATTTCCCGATCGAAAAAGCCGTTGAATCCGTGTTGATACAACACCGGGGACGAGGCATCGCCGTTCTGCTTTCGGACTTTCTGACGTTCGGTGCGCTGGAACGGCCGATGAACATGCTCTTCAGCGCGGGGCTTGAGGTATTTGCCATTCAATTGCTCAGTGGGATTGAACTCAATCCCGACCTGACAGGAGATCTGCGGTTTGTCGATGCGGAGACGGGACACACATTAGACGTTTCGTCGGTCGGCGATCTGCTTGGCTTTTACCACGAGCACTTGAATGGATTGCAGGAACATCTATCGACGTTGTGTCGCCAGCGAAGCGGCAGGTTCATCTGTCTCGATTCATCGCAACCGCTGGAAGAAATTCTATTTGACGTGTTGAAGCGAAAGGGATGGGTGCAATGACTCTTCCCGGGTTCTCGGCATTGATCAATGCCTGGTGGTTTCTGTTATTGATTCCACTGGTGATCTTCTATTTTCTGAAGCTTCGCAGGCCACGAGTGGAGATTCCGTCACTGGCGCTCTGGCGACAGGTCATTACCGATCAACGTGTCAATTCTCCATTCCAGAAGTTCCGCCGGAATCTCTTGCTTCTGTTGCAGATTCTTTTGCTTTGTGCCCTGGTGATTGGTGCGATGCAGCCCTATCTGTACAGCAATGCCAGGCATGTGCAGAACCTGCCTGTGATGATTGACACTTCCGCCAGCATGGCCTCTCTCGATGCCCCGGGTGGTCGATCCCGGCTGGCGGAAGCAAAGGAAAAGACTGGTCGATTGATCGACGACTTGCTGCCGGATCAGCAGATCTGCCTGATCTCGGTCAATTCGTCCGCACGCCGGCTGACCGACTTCACGAACAACAAGCGTTTATTGCGAGAAACACTGGCCCGATTGGAGCCGAGTCATGTTCCCAGTCGCCTCGTCGACGGCTTCCGGTTGACTCAGGCCTTGTCGCGAGGAAATTCCATTGAATCGGCAATCCTGATGTCGGATGGCAATGTTCCGCAGGACATCGAGTTTGAGCTTCCTTTCAAACTGAATTTCCAGAAGCTTAAGCCGGGTGGTGCCAATGTTGGCATTGTGGACTTTAACGCACGGCGATCTCGAGCCGGATGGGAAGTCTTCGCGAGGATCGAAGGAGCTCCAGGGACAAAGGTTCAAGCGGAATACGAGCTTCGTCAGAATGGTCAAGTGATTAAGTCGGAGTTGATCTCGATCGAAGGCCCTCGCATCAATTCCGAGAAAGCGGCGGTGGAGGGTGAGGGGGACAAGAAGGCTGATCAGCCAACGGGCGAACGCCTGATGTTCAAGATTTCGACCGACACGGCAGCGATGCTGGAACTGAGATTGAAGCCCGACGGTTTAGATCGGAAGAGCGTCGTGTAGG
>CAIWEX010000355.1 GCA_903911795.1 uncultured Schlesneria sp. | reverse complement strand
TACTGGCCCATCAGGCCAGGCACGCCATCAGCCCAAACCTTGAACTGCACGCCAAGGCCGCATAGGCTCAGAAACTGAGCACGCCTGCTGAGCGAATTTCAACACAGCCCGGGACATTGCCGGGCGCAGGACGGCTAGTCGCTTTAGATCGGTCTACACAAAGCCTGAAGCAAAAAACTCACTTTGCATCCCATTGTTTTATGCGTTCCTTCGCGAAGATAGTCACACTTGGGTCATTGAAAGACTAGTTGGGCTTGGCTATCGTCATACACAACCTTAACGATACCCTCTGGGAGGTGGACATGACTGATGCGATTGATCTCGCTCTTGTAGACAATACCAGCCAGCGTCTCCCGTGCGTGCTCATACTTGATGGGTCGTTGTCGATGGACGGGCCACCTAT
This sequence comes from uncultured Schlesneria sp., assembly GCA_903911795.1. Classification (GTDB taxonomy): domain Bacteria; phylum Planctomycetota; class Planctomycetia; order Planctomycetales; family Planctomycetaceae; genus Schlesneria. The sequence goes on along the minus strand of CAIWEX010000355.1, from coordinate 2,008 downwards.
CATAGAGCTGAATGCGGGCCTCCGAATTCTTGAAGAGGAGTTGAAGAAAGATGACATTGCAAGTCAGCGGGTCCAGCTTCTTGTGATCCGTCTTGGTGGGCGAGACAAGGTAGAGGTGTTGTGCGACTGGACAGACGCTATGTCTTTCAGCTCGCCAATTGTTGAAGCTAATGGCTCGACGCCGCTTGGAGCTGCCGTCCGCTTAGGGCTGACAAAGATCGAAGAGCAGAAAGCGCGATATAGGGCAAACGGCATCACTTATAATCGGCCGTGGCTATTCATGCTTACCGATGGTGAGCCGACGGATACTGGGTGGGAGCAGGCGGCGGCCGAATGTCAGGAGGCAGAAAAGAAAGGTAAGGTGGTTGTTTTCTGTATAGCAGCGGGAGCCGCGGAAATGTCCAAATTGGAGCGCTTTTCGACGCGTAAGCCCGTACGCCTCGATGGCCTGAAATTCAAAGAGCTCTTCGTGTGGCTTAGCCAGAGCGCCAAAAGCGGATCGGTGGCCACGCAGGGGACAAATGCGCAGTTGGCGCCACCGACAGATTGGATGCAGGTGCCGACGGCTTAGGCAGCAACCGGAGAATGAGCTTGATCGAGTGGAGAATTGCCGCAGCATCGGTTGCCGGTTTCTCTCATGAGGAGGCGGGAACCGGGTGCCAAGATGCGTACGAGGTCAGAATAACCGAAAATTCGTTTCTTGTGAGCGTCGTTTCCGACGGGGCAGGGTCCGCTCCTCGATCGATTGAAGGGGCTCGGATAATATCCAGTGATGTAGCCCACTTTGTCGCGGCTAAAGCGAGTGCTTTATCGAATACATTTGGCCTACCGTTGGATGAGCCGATCGTTTGCGAGTGGGTGCAGTCGGGAGTCGCACTCGCCCGGGAGCGACTTAGTCAACGCGCCGCCGAAACCAATGGGTCGCTGGGTGATTTTCATGCAACGATGGTGGGTACGATCGTCGGACTTAGTGGCGGGGTTTTCTTTCATATTGGCGATGGAGCCGCCTGCGCGGTGCGCGCGGACAATCTTGAAGACGCAGTCGTGTCCCTGCCAGAAAATGGCGAGTACGCCAATGAAACGTTCTTTGTCACGGAGCGAGAATGGTGCGATCATCTACGGCTTACCTCATTCGGACCAGCGTACGATATGATCGCCTTGATGAGCGATGGACTGACTCCATTCGCACTCACGTCCGGCTCGCCTAAGCCGTATCGACCATTCTTCGAACCGTTGGCCAAGCACTTAGCAGCACATACGCGCGAAGACGGCGAAAGAGCTCTCATTGCAACACTTCGGAAGCCAGAAATCCGAAAAATCACCGGCGATGATAAGACGTTGGTTTGGGCGCTGAGAGGGCAGCTCAAATGAACGAGTACTATATCGATGGCCCGAGTGGGAAGAGACGCGTATCGCTTACGCCAGCGGTAGCGAAGGGTGCGGCGGGGACAATACACCGCGTGATAAACGAACATGGTGTCGTTGCGAAGTTGTATATCGATCCCAAAGACTGCGCTCACTATCGCGACAAAGTCTTGGCTATGGTGTCCGCACCGCCAAGGCTTCCCCTGATTACGGAAAATGGTCGCGAATACGTCCAGATCGCATGGCCGATCGCGGCCGTGACGGATGATCGTGGTGAGTTTCGTGGTTTTATTATGCCCGAGGTCGACCTAATAAGCGCCACCGAACTCGAGAACATTCTCCAAAAAGCCAAGCGGCGTCAGAAAAAGCTGCCTGAATTTTACGGTGGTAGAGTTTTGCTAGCTGCCAATATGGCTGCAGTTTTTGCCGAGTTGCATGCGCTCGGTCACTATATGATCGACATGAAGCCGAGCAATATGCGATTTTACCCGCATATCTGGTACATGGCGATTTTGGATACAGATGGCTTCAGCATTAACGGCGCGCAACGATTTTCGGCAAATCAATTTTCCGCCGATTACATAGCTCCCGAGGCAAGAGGAAAAAGTCCCGACCGATTGGGTGTGGAGCAAGATCTCTTTGC
>CAIWEX010000354.1 GCA_903911795.1 uncultured Schlesneria sp. | reverse complement strand
TGAATCGCGTGATTGAACCACTGAATCTGGAATTCACGGTGAAACACGATGTCGTGTTCATCGCCACAGCAGAAAAGCTTCTGCCTGCACCTGAGGATTTTGTCGTCAAGACTTATGCCGTTGCCGACCTCGTGAAAACCGGCGATCCCGAGAAAGACCCTCCAGAGCTTGCCGCTCTGATCGAACGGATCAAGACCAGCGTGATGCCAGCGTCCTGGGAACGAAAAGAAGCGGCTGCGACGATTCGGCCGTTTAACTCAACATTATCGATCGTGGTCAGGCAAACGGCACCAGGACATGCCGCGATCGAGCGATTGCTCGATAAACTGCGCCGCGAGTTGCCGATGAAGATTTCTGATTGATGCAGCGTGCGGCCAACGCCATGCAAGTTGAATAAAAGTTGACCTCGCAAGGATGCGACGAAAATGTCTGAGACAAGACCAATGTGGCGCGTGGCAGTTCTGGCGGGTGGAGACTCCGACGAACGCGAAATCAGCTTGCAAAGCGGCTCGGCCGTGCAACAAGCCCTTTCCAGTCGCGGGCATCTGGCATTGCACCTCGATCCTGCCGTGGTCGATCTGGCGGGAGTCGATTGGCGTCAGTTCGATGTCGCGTTCCTGGCATTGCATGGCCAGTTCGGTGAAGACGGACAGGTTCAGCAGATCCTGGAAGACGCTGGAATCCCTTACACGGGAAGTGATGCAACGGCATCCCAACTGGCATTCAGCAAATCAGCGGCTAAAGAACGGTTCCTGCAATTCGGCGTGCCGACCCCTGAATATTCGCTGCTGCACTACACGGACGACGTTACTCGGATCGAAAAAGTCACGGGCGAAATCGGCTACCCGCTGGTCATCAAACCCGATTGCCAGGGGTCCAGCCTGGGGATCTCAATTGTCCGCTCGGCCGCAGAGGTTCCGGCAGCTCTGAAACTTTGCTTTCAGTTTGACAGTTTTGCAGTCGTCGAACGAGCCATCATGGGAACAGAGTGGACGGTCGGGATGCTCGATGAACTCCTGCTCCCTCCGATCCTGATTGAGACGGATCGCGAGTTCTTCGACTGGCAGGCAAAGTACGAAGACGACAACACTCGCTATCTGTTCGAGTCGAATTTCCCTCAGCACGTCGTCGAGACGATTGCGAATGTCGCCAGAAATGCCTGCCGGGCTCTGGGAACTCGTGGAATGGCACGCGTCGATTTGCGAGTCGACGAAGCAATGCAACCTTGGGTTCTGGAAGTCAACACGATTCCGGGCTACACCAGCCACAGCCTGGTCCCCAAGGCTGCTGCTCGAATGGGGATTGAATTCGCCGAGTTGTGCGAGCGATCAATTGAATCCTGTCTGCCGTCCAATCTGCCCCGTCCGCATATCTTGCCGAGAACAAATGTTCGGCAGCCTTTGGATGAGAGATAAGAATTCGCAGCAACCGGCATTAATCGCCGGTGCATGCGCAGACGATGAATACCTCGTTGCGTATCCAGGTGAGCCTCGTTCTTTGAGGCTCAGCCCACTTCAACGGGAAAACTTCTTCGGCACCCGGCTCACCTGAATCTTCGCAAGACGTATTGTCACTGACCGTGACAGTGATCTTCTGACGAGGCTTCAGTAGCGAGGGTAATCCGTGGATCCTGAACTGGCGAATCTGGCATCCACCGAACAATCGCCGGCCACTGCGAAAAAAAAGGCGTCGGCGATTCATCCGCTGACCGACCGAATCTTTCAACCAGTACGCCTGGCCAAGATTGCGTGTCTGGTTGGGTTATCCGTGATGTTGCCGTACCTCGTTCAGCGACTTCCCAATCTGAACTCGCGCCCGGAATACCGGCTCGACGCCAAAAACATCTCCATCGTCCCCGAGCCAAAATCGCCTGTTCCGGTTGATTTAGTAGAGCAGATCCGACGGCAGAACCAGTTGCCGCGTGAGATGTCGATCCTTGACCCCAAGCTGTGCAAGACGATTGCGGTCGCCTTCTCACGTCACCCATGGATCGCTCGAGTCAATTCGGTCAGGCAATCGTATCCGGCCTCAGTAGTCATCGACGTCGAGTTCCGCAAGCCAGTGGCGATGGTACAGGTCAAAGGGGGGCGGATTCCAATCGACAGTTCGGGTTTCGTCCTGCCGAGTGAAGACTTCAAGGTGGACGATGTCGCGCGATACCCATTGATCCGCATGGAAGGTGGGGGGAATCTGACACGGGACCGCGGCCGCGTGACGGAACCGGGATTATCAGGTGCTGCTCAAGTTGCCGAACTGCTGGCCGACAAATGGTCAAAACTGGAACTTGATGCGATCGAAATCCCAAAACAACAGGAATCAGCGAGGAATTCCAAGGATGTCGTTCTGCATCTTCATTCCAAAACAGGATCGACAATTATCTGGGGCCGCGCCCCAGGTACAGATCACCCAGGCGAGTTGACCGCATCCCAGAAGGTCGCTCGCATGGAGAAATACGTCGCCGAATTTGGTGGATTTGATCGACCGAGCGGGCCGTACGAAATCGATATCCGTCACTGGCAGGAAATCACTCGACGGCCTGCCGCCAAGGCTCAGGCTTCAGGCCGCAAAGAGACACGGACGCGTCGTTAGTGCGGGTCGCACCTACGGGACGCCACACTGAAACGGGATACGTTCTCATTCAGTTGAAGTAATCGATGGCGTTCTGAAAGATCCGGCGTCCCGCTCCATCGCCCGTCAAACCGAGCCGCGTCCATTGCGGATGCTGGGTTCCGAACAGGAACCGCTCTGGATGGGGCATCAGCCCCAAAATTCGTCCGGAAGGATCACCTAAGCCGGCGATATCCATCGTGGAACCGTTCGGATTAGTAGACCACTTGTCATTGATGGGATTGTCACCATCGCCATTGGATTCCCAGGCCGAATAACTCAAGGCGATCTGGCCTCGGGAATTCCAATCCGCAAGAACCTGATCGTTACGGACAACAATTCGTCCTTCGGCATGGGCAATTGGCAAATCCAGCTCTTCGATACCGCGCAGGAAAACATTGCCAGGAGCCGAGACCTTCAAATGTACCCAGCGAGCAGTGTATTTGCCGTTGAGATTCCAAGTCAGAGTGGCATCAGCCTGATCTCGCTCGGCAGCGAGTGATTCGGCGGTTCCCCCCGGAAGAATCCCGGCCTTAAGCAGCGTCTGGAATCCATTGCAGATTCCTAGAACGAGTTTGTCGCCGGATAAGAATCGCTGCATGGCGTCGCCCAGGTGCCCGCGTAACTGACTTGCGAAAACAACCCCGGCACCAATGTCATCGCCGTAACTGAAGCCACCGGGGACGCAGAGGATCTGAAAGTTATCAAGAAGATTCGGCTGCTCAAGCAGTTGAAACAGATGGACGCGTTCTGATTGACCACCGCACGAGTCGAATGCGAAACCAGTTTCGACGTCACAATTCGTACCAGGGGCTCGCAGCACACAGATTCTGGGGGCGGACATTCTCGTCAGATCCTCAAATTCAAATCGATATTCAGCAAGTCGCGCGTTCCTTCGACCGCCGACACAGGGATCATAACGCCAACGGGCAGGAATCGGGAGCGTCCCGGTCGAGACTCGATCTCTTCCCGCTGAAAATTCAGCGGTTTGGGTGGCGGGGGCGCACTGGCTTTGCAGAAGCCCCCGAAACC
>CAIWEX010000353.1 GCA_903911795.1 uncultured Schlesneria sp. | reverse complement strand
AGTTCGGTCCGTTGCCGCTTGACTCGCATATGAAAATCACCCGGAGCGATCCAGACTTCACCAGGTTGGATGACCGCGTTATTGACCGCTTCGCGCACTTTCAAGCGACTGATGGAATCGAGCCGTGCAGCCAGCAGTCCCGTGAACACTGGGGGCATGTGCTGTACGATCAAAATCGGGACAGGGAAGTCACCGGGTATTGCACCGAAAATGTCAAACAGTGCATTCGGGCCACCTGTCGAGACGCCGATCGCCACCAGATCAACGGGGTCGATCGATGAACTCGTAGAGAGTTTCACTGGCCGCGGAGTCGCTGATGGAATTAAACCCGGAAACGAACTCTTTCCTGTCGGACGAACTCCCGCCTGCGAATCACCGCCGTTCGCGCTGTCAGGCGTACGAGTGAGGGACGTCAATGGCTTGGAAAAGCGACCATGTTGTTTGCGACCCCACATGCGGATCTTGGGAACCAGTTCGTTGCGAATATAAGTGAGCGCTTCGCTGGCATGTCCCAGTTTTACCGGCTTTGTCGCATAATCGTTGGCCCCTGCGGTAAGAGCGTCCAGAGTTGCTCCTCCACCGACGGTCGTGATGGAGCTGAACATGATGATCGGGATATTCGCGTCTTGCTTACGGATGGCCGTTACGGTCTCGACACCGTCCATGATCGGCATTTCCACGTCGAGCAGAATGACATCGGGCCGTGTGATCGGCAGCAACTGCAACGCTTCGCTGCCGTGCCGCGCCATCCCAACGACTTCGAGTTCGGGTTCGGAAGACATTGCTTCCGAAAGCAAGCGTCGTGTCACCGCAGAATCATCTGCCAGTAGAACTCGAATAGTGTTGGTTAACATGACATTTACCGATTTCTGCGAGGCATATTCGTATCTTTAAGATCACGTTCAACAAATTGGCAGCTCATCTGAAACAGTGAGTCCCAAGGTTCACGCGGAAAGCATTTCGATCGAATGTTTCCTGGCGTCCTCCATCATCGTAATGGCAATTTCCCGGAACCGTCGCGAAAGTTGCGGCGCACCGGACTCTTCCAGAGTGGCAATAAACGGATTCGACGCCGGGTTATAACCGCGTGATTCTTCATAGCGCTGCAGGTGGTTGGCCATATGATCGCACGCCGCCACCAGCGCGACGAATCGACGGCTGCCAGCATCAGCGAGTTCCGGGTTGTGATGGAAGCGAACAACCGATTTCAACTGGTCCGGCAAAGCGTTCTTGGCGACAAACCACGCGCCGATTTCGCAGTGATTCGTTCCGACCAGTGCCTGCTCGCCTGCCAAGACGCCGTCTTCTTCATCAAATTCCAACTTATCAAGTTCGTTGAAGCAGTCGGAATAGCACGTTGCCAGCAGCAGTCGTCCGATATCGTGAATCAAGCCACCTGTGAATTCTTCTCCTTGAAATCCGATATTCAATGTCCGATTCATATTCAGGCAAAGGAGTGCCGTCGTGAAACTGTGTTGGGACAACGTTTCACGAATCCACTCTTCATCAAGAGTCATCGACTTCATCATGCTGCTGAAACTGGCCGTCACGATCAGATTCTTACACTGCCGGAACCCGAGTCGTACGACTGCCTGATGCAGATTCAGCACTGGCTTTCCCGATGAGAACACAACGCTATTCGCCATTCGCAAGATGCCAGCGGCCAGGCTGGGGTCACGTTCAACAACAGCAGCGAACTCGTTGATCCCGCAATCGGGGTCTTCGACGATCTGCAGTGCTTGAGTCGCGACAGCAGGAAGCATTTTCAAGTTGTTGGCACGGGAACGCAGGCGATCAAGAACCGCGGCTGGAAGTGCCACTTCACCGACAATAACTTCGACGGGTGCGGTCAATGTACTCATGATGTCATGCTCGCGAAATCTTTTTAGAAGACTGGATCACGGTGACGTGCATTGATGTCAGGCTCAAAGGAATGACATCGCAGCAACTAGTTCGAGCTCAGCGGGTCAGCGACGCCGATCAGACGCAGTTTGTCTATCAAAATGTCCTGCGTGAACGGCTTCATGACAAACTCGTCAACACCAGCCATCATGGCTCGGGCCATCTTGGCGGGCTCCGTTTCTGTAGTCACCATCACCAGTTTCAGATCTTGCCTCGACGAATCCGCTCGAACTGCCTGAACGAATTCCAATCCGTTCATTTCGGGCATATTCCAGTCAACCAGCACGAGCTCGACATCATCGAGTGCATTCAGTTGGTCCAGCCCCTGCTTTCCGTTTCCAGCCTCTGAGACCTCAAATCCCAAAGGTTGTACAATTCCCCGCAAAATTCGCCGCATGGCTCGCGAGTCGTCAATAATGAGTGCACGCATGGAAAGGCCTTACTTCGATGGAGAAACCTGTGACTTTGGACTCGCTCATCCAGCCGAGATTTCGCTGTGTTGTTATCGTCTGGAGAGGTGATGTAAAATAATGTCTATTTTGGATTCCGTGCTTTTATATAGCAGCAGCGACTGATGTTTGAGACAATAAACTGATCAATTTGTATTCATGAAAGGGCGGCAGAAACTGCCGCCCACCATGTGACATTCAAGTCGTGGCTCGTGTTCGTCACACGGGCTCGACGAATGAACGTTCGTCTGCCGCTTGCAGCCGGTACTTCCCAACAGGAGTAGCGGCAGGTGCCGCAGTTCTCTTGGCAGGTGCGGGCTTGGGAGCATTGCGGACCTGGCTCGCTTGTTCCT
>CAIWEX010000352.1 GCA_903911795.1 uncultured Schlesneria sp. | reverse complement strand
GCAGCTATTTTGTCGTCATCCCAGCAGGCGTGAACAGCCCGGAGGCCGCCAAGGTCCAGCCACATGGGAAGTGTGCGGAACCAGTCGAGCGTACTCGCCAATGCCTTGTCGTTGAGTTGCAGGATCGTCTGGCCGTGCTGACGGATATTCTTGGTGTTTCTTTTACGCAGAAATGCTTCTGCACGATTTGGGTCTTCGGTATGGAACGCCAGGGCATTCAACTCGTGGTTCCCCATCACGGCCAGGGCGGATCCTTCCTCGATCATGGGCCTTACGATTTCAAGCACCAGCCGAATCTTGGGGCCACGGTCGATGAAGTCGCCGAGGAATATGACTTTGCGGTCGGGATGGCGGTACACCCCCCGGAGTTTTTCGTAACCAAGTACATTCAGAAGTTGTTCTAGTTCATCGGCATGGCCGTGAATGTCGCCAATCAGGTCGTACATTTGTTTTCGTTCCGAAAATGCTCTGCCCGCCGTCTTCCCAGGTCAGGTCAACGCCGCCCGTTCATCGTCGGTGAACTTCATATCTGCCAGCATTCCGCGAGCCACCGCCGATCGAGCTTTCGACAGCTTGGCCGACGTCACCTGGATGCCCTCGGCCGCTCTGTCTACCGCGTAGTTGGCACACGTTGCCTGCGCAATTCCGATTCCGCCGGCCTCGGCAAACGCATCCTGGTTGGCCCCGAGGAAGACAAACTGCCACTTGTAGACATTCGTCTGCTCTTCGATCATCTTCCTGACCGTTTTCTTAGTGAATTCCCGGCTGGAATTCTCCTCACCGTCCGTCAGGATTACGAAGACCACCAGACCGGGTCTCTCTTCCTCCGGCATGGCAGCCAATCGCTGACCGGCTTCAATGATGCCACCGCCGACCGCGTCCAGCAGGGCGGTGTTTCCAGAAGGTTGCAGAGTCACTTTCGAAACCTGGCCGATCGGAACTGCCCTATACTCGAAGTCATACTCCGTATTGAATTTGACGAGTGTGAACATCGCCTCTCCCGGCTGGGCCTTCTGTTCCTCGATGAAGTGGTTCAGGCCACCTTCTGCGTCCGTCCGGCAGGATTCCATCGAACCGCTGCTGTCGAGAATCACCGTTATGTCAGTCAGATCGTTTCGCATGATTTCCTTTCTGAACGGGAGGAGACACGAACGTGCCCCAGAATAACCGCAACGGTGGACAACCTGTGTCACACCTCATAAAGAAATTCTCAAAACAATTGGAGGACAGACGGTCATCTTGGCCGTCGAACCGGAACGGCTGCATTCTTTTGCTCCTGTGGCGGATAACACATCGGCCCCCAGTCAACATCAGCCCCATGATCAATCCAAACCCGTAAGACGGCCGGCAAAAGATGACTCATCATGAGCGTGCAATGGCCGAGAGCCTTTCGATTTAATTTACTGCCGAATGTCGATGCACCATGCACCACTTGGCATCGCAGAAGGTAAATTCGTTCCAAGAGAAGTTCCGTCAGCAATAACCAACGTTTCTCCACGTACCAACTTTGCGCCTTGAACTTAGACTTCGCAAGGCGAACTCGAGACTCTTCGTTTGGCTCATCCCAAAAGTAGCCGTTCAGATAGGCATTCTCGACGATCGCCAGGACGAGTCCTCGATTGTCCTCCAACACGGTCACGAGATGATGTGCAGAATCCAATGTCAGAATCGTTTCAAGAAACAACTTCAACGACTGACGGTCGGAAACGGGTTCCCCCTGCTCCTCATTCCAGCGTCCGTAGAGGGCATTCAGCGCGGTCCATTGCTGGATCAGAACGAGATCACCCTGTTGTTCGGCATTCATCTGCTGAACCTCAGCCTCAGCCAGCCAACTGCATGCCCGGTGAAACCGGACGGCCGTGGGATGATCCGGTTGATGTTCCCCCAAGCGTTCCTTGTGGGGCTTCCAGAGTCGTCGTAGATCCCGAACGGTGATGGTATCTGCCGACATGAACGCCTCTTCGCGTGGCCAGTTGTTGGACAATTGTGGGGATAAGGCTGTGTGTTCGTACCGCCGCGACCGCTCCTTTTTTAACCTAATCTATACAGACTAGCGAATGGGATACTCGAATACTATCAAAGCAG
>CAIWEX010000351.1 GCA_903911795.1 uncultured Schlesneria sp. | reverse complement strand
CGACCTGAATGTCCCACGCGGACGTGTTGTTGGCGCAGTCACTGATACAGCCGGGGGCAATATTCCATGCAAAGTGGAGTTGAAACCACTCGACGAAAAGATGCGGTTGGATTTTGGACCGGACTCGGCTGACTACGCGGTTCGAAATCTGGTGTACACTCCGAATGGCAAGTTTGAGCAGACCGTTCCTGCAGGCAAGTATGCCGTTACGGTCAGCCATGGTCCTGAGTTTGACACGATCGAGAGCGAACTGGATGTGAAGCCAGGGAGCACGGCGACGTTCAGTGGGAAGCTTGTTCGCAGTGTCGATACATCAGGTTGGGTCAGTAGCGACTTTCACAGTCACAGCACCCCCTCGGGGGACAATACGTCGAGTCAACTGGGGCGAGTTCTGAATCTGGTCTGTGAGCACGTTGAGTTCGCACCCTGCACCGAGCACAACCGGGTCAGCACGTATCAGCCGCACATCAAAACGCTGGGAATTGAAGCGTTTCTTTCGACGGTGTCCGGAATCGAGTTGACCGGGTCGCCCTTGCCGCTGAATCATCAGAATGCGTTTCCGATGAAGTACACGCCGCGTGTTCAGGATGGGGGTGGTCCGACGGCCGGTCCCGAACTGGAGTCACAGATTGAACGTCTGGCTCTGTGGGATCAACGGAGTGAAAAGCTGATTCAGGTCAATCACCCGGACATGGGCTGGATGTTTTACGACAAGAATGGCGATGGAATGCCCGACGCGGGGTTTGAGCGGGCGTTTCCGTTCATGGATGTCGTGGAGATTCACCCGATTGAACACGTTCTGGAACTCGGTCCGACCGCGAATCGCGGGACCGCAAAGTTTCATAACACGATCTTCAACTGGCTGCAGTTATTGAATCAGGGGTTCCGGATTTACGGTGTTGTGAACACGGACGCTCACTACAACTATCACGGGTCCGGTTTCCTGCGAAACTGGATCCAATCGTCAACCGACGATCCGGCAAAGATCAATCACATGGAGATGGTTCATGCCGCCGAGCAGGGGCGGGTGGTGATGTCGAACGGGCCATATCTGGAAGTGTCAGCCAGTGAAGTCGGCAAGCCTGAGAAGGTCGTTTCGGGGCAGGATCTGAAGGCCCCCAGTGGCAAGGTAATGCTAAAGGTTCGTGTTCAGTGTCCGAACTGGCTGGATGTGAACCGGGTATTCGTTCTCGTGAACGGGCGGATTCATCCGTTGCACAACTACTCGCGTGAGAAACATGTGGATGCATTTCGCAGCGGGATTGTGAAGTTCGAGCGGACTCTGGAGTTGGAATTGAAAGGTGATGCTCACATCGTCGTGGCGACAGGGCATGTTGGCGGCAAACTCGGGGCAGTGTACGGCCCGACATTTGGGACTGCTCAGCCAGCGGCGCTGACGAATCCGATTTTCGTGGATGTTGACGGAAACGGTTTCCAGCCCAACAAGGATACGCTCGACGCTCCACTTCCTGTGAAGTATCCCACGAGTAAGTAAGCTCACCGGGTGGGGATGTCAGGAACCACGTCAACAAAGGGTGAAGCATGCTTGAGCAGAGCAGATCTCCCGGTTCACTCGTGCGTTCTTCGAGTGTTGTCGTTGGAGGCCTGGTCAGTCTGATCAGTTTCTATCAACGATATCTTTCACCGTACAAAGGATTCTGTTGTGCTCACCGCGTGTTACATGGTGGACCTTCATGTTCGGTTGCTGTGAAATCGATCTTGCTGGAACGGGGAGCGTGGTCGAGTTGGACGGACATTTGGCTGCGATTTCGGGAATGCCAGGCAGCAGCGCGCACTTTGCGAATGGTGCGTAAGGGGCAGTTGTCGGCAGCACTGGCCATCCGTCAGAATGCCGACGAATCTGAGGCGCCAGCAGAGACTTCTCAGGCAGCAAATGCCGCGAGTTCAAGCGACGACATTCCCCGGTTGTGTGTGGAATGTGCCTGTTGTTTCGGTTCGTGCATCCCTCAATTCTGAATTTGAAGGATCCAGGGACGGCGACGGAACTCATTTTCCCCAGATCAGGGGAGGGCCGTCGAGATGTTTTGTGTAGCGATCGCGAAATTCGAAAAACCGCGAGTCGGCAGCCTGTTGAGCGGCCATGGTGGCAGCGCCGAAGCGGATTGCCTGGCGGATTTGGTCGTCGCCGCCGGCTCCCAGTGATTTGATGGTGTCGGTGATTTGCAGGATACGTGGGTCTTTGGCAATCTTCGCTTCCGCATCGGCTCTAAGTTTTGTTCCGTCCTGCGATTCGCGGTGAGACCAGATCACGTCCCATGAGCCATCGGGCATTCGTGCGTCGAACGCTGTTTGAACGACCGCCTTCAGCCCATCGGTTTGAACTTCGACCCGGGTGGCTCGCAGGCCTCTGACAGACTCGGCATCTGCCGTTTTCGTCGCCGATTTCAGCCAGTCCTTGCTTTCGGGGATGGAATTGGCGGCGCGAGGTTCGCCGGTCAATTCTTTCAGGAGCGAGTCGACCTGAGAATTGAGAGTCCGCGTCAGGAGCGGTGCCAGATCGATGGATTTCTGGTTGCCATCCGTACGAATCAGTAAATCGCCTGTTCCCTGAAAGTCGAGGGGTTTTCCGACTGTGTATTCGACGAGAGCCATCCGTGCAGCCCATTCCCGATCATCTTGAAGCCTGGGGCCGACCCGATCTGACAGGTCTGGCGGGTTCGCGGTGAAATCGACCTTGCGCTGCGTCAACTCCCTTTGCAGGTCGTGAAGGTCACGTGACTCCACATTCGGCAGGAATTCGCTCCAGGCCCACATGGCCACGCGTTTGCGGTCTGCTGCTGCAGGCGTGAAGCGATGGATGGTCTCTCGTTCGAGTTCCAGCCAGACAAACTGAGGCGGGTCAGGTGGTGATTCACGTTGCGATTCTGCTCGCTTGAGTTCCTGTTTCAAGAAGAAAGCGAGTCCGGGTTCTGCGACAGGAGCGGCCAAGCGTTTTTTCAATCGTTCGATCAATTGGCGATTTGCCAGTTTTCGTCGATCTGTCTCGGCGACGGTTGCCTTCAGGAAAAGGTCCGGCAGATGCTTTTGAAGCCACTGGCGATCCGTTGCGACGATCATTGGTCCGTCCACCGGTGCCGCGATCACAATCCCGCGCACAACCTTACCTGATTTCAAGCTGACGGTGTCAACGGACAATTGGGTGATTGCTGTCGTCTTCGACTGACTATACGCCGTAGAACATGTGATTGCCACGAGGGTTATGGCATATGCGATGCTTCGGCGGATGGCCATGGCTTTGCCAGTCAGTCTGTTTTTGGCTCAGGTGCGCAGTGCGATTCTATCCATGGAGAACGAAAACCGGCGCGTGTATTCAACAATGATGTCGAAATTCTGGCATTCGTCGCATGATCAGGCAGAATTACGAGGATTTTAGAAACAGGAGTTGTTTGTCCTGAAATCCCCGTCATTTATTGTGGAAACCCGTACCCCAGTGTTGACGGGGGCCGACGATAGTGATGGAATCAGTGGTTCTGTGCGATTTTCTGGCTGCCGTTTTATTGGATTTAGGAAAAAATCGCGAATTCTTCGGGATTTCGCGGTATTTTTGTCCGAATTCAGGGTTTCGAATCGTCGGATCAATGTCTGTTCGTGTTCTTTCGTTTGTTTTTTGGAGCTGAAATGCAAAAAAATGGAAAAGGTCAACGTAAAGCATTTACGCTGATCGAGTTGCTGGTGGTAATTGCGAT
>CAIWEX010000350.1 GCA_903911795.1 uncultured Schlesneria sp. | reverse complement strand
GGCACGGGAAAAGTTACTGGCTGCGGCAGAATGGAGTCCATGATGAAGTGGGTGACGTGGGAAAACGTCGGCATTGACCGGATCGGCTGTGCCTGGCTGATCCTGAGAAATATCGACCCGAAGGCCACTTTTGTGTTCATTCCACGTGGTGCGGCGATTCCACCGGACGCGGAACCGTTCGACATCCCCGACGTGCGATTCTCGCATCATGGAGGACACTGTTCATTTCACGCGTTGGTCGAACACTACAAAATCAGTGATCCTGTAATGCACCGAATCGCCCGCATCATTGATGAAGCGGATACCGTTCAAGCGGTGAACATCGAACCCGCCGCCACAGGCCTCGACCTGATCTGCGAAGGGGTCAGACTCATCAGTCCCAACGATCACGCGGCCATTGAACTCGGGAAACAGGTTTACGATGCCGTTTACGCTCGATTGGCATTGGAACACGGTCAAGCAACTGCGGGCAGTGATTAGCAGTTTCAGTCGGTGCAAGTTCCCGGAGAAGTGGTTCTATTTGTTCTTTAGCCCGTGCGTCTGCACGTTCACCAGCTACGCCGAATACTCGTTCAACCATGAACTGATTGTAGATGTATTTGACGACCGCATGAAGGTTCGATTGCCATAGCCGTGCAAGCGAAGTAGCCGGGGACTTCCCTGCTTTGACCGCTTTGCCCCCCCGGCTCCTGAGGAACATCATGTCGGTATCAATGCCGAATCGGTCGACGCGCCCGCGAACATGCCCAATCATTTACCAGAGTTCCTCCCCTACGTATGCACCCCAAGGTGCGGGGAAACTACGATCTGCGACGCCTTCAGCGTCAGGAATGCCTCACGTCGCGTTTCCTGTGTCACCGCCTCAGCCTCGAATTCGACGACCCGTGATCGCCATTTTCCGAAGTCGGTTGTGGCAGAATGGTAGGGACTTAGCGAGGGGATTTATGATCGCGAAGCGATCAAAGAAAGTAGCCGGGGGTTGCAGCGAAGCGGAAACCCCCGGAACAGGTCTACCTCTCAAAAACGCATCCTGAAGGGATGCCAGAAACGGTCGGGCCTTCGAACTTTTTTGTCTGCTGTGTTCGCGGCCCTGGCTGGGTGAACTGCTGGCCCACTTGGGCCGTAAGACCGGAATCTCCCGGTTCTGAAAAGAACTCACCTCGACGATCTCTTTGACATTCTGGTTCAGAACATAGCCTCATCGCGGTTCAGGGATGTGTGGATACCTATGCTCCAAGACCCTTGCACCCATTCCTTAATTGGTGGGCCGGCGCTCGAAGCGAGTTTGTCGCACCCTACGTTCCCGCCCAGCTTCAAAAAGGCATTGGCTCTGATAACAAACCCGTGTGTTGTCTCAGCTACGAGCCCCATCGCTGTGGCCGCTGACGAACCGATAGCCAGTTCCTCGAACGGACAAAATGTACTGAGGTCGCGCCGGATCGGGTTCAATCAGCTTCCGCAGCCTGAGCACAAAATTGTCGATTGTCCGCGTGGTCACATCGACATGCTCATCCCAGACCTCTTCCAGGATCTGAAAGCGTGACAGCACTTCCCCTTCGTGGTCGATGAAGTACTTCATCAGTTGCATCTCTTGAGTCGTCAGGCTGTGTCGTTTGTCGCCTGCTACCACTTCAAATGATTGCGGATGTAGTGTGAAATGAGCGAATTCATATTTGGCCTGAGGCACAGGCTCGGCCGTTTCCACCTTGGCCGCCGCCAGCAGAGTCTTGTGGCGTTCCAGCAGATTGCGCACCCGGTTCAAGAGTTCCGGCAGCACGAACGGCTTGGTCATGTACTGATCGGTCCCGCAATCGAACGCGTGCATCCGGTCTTCACTCAACGTCCGGGCACTTAAGACCAGAATCGGAATGGTCTTGTTCTGTTGACGGATCGCCTTACAGATTTCGTAACCACTCATTCCAGGCAGCATCAGATCCATGATGATCAGATCGACAGGAGCGGCCGTATCTTCAAACAACTTCAGCGCCGTGGGGCCATCACCAGCCAGCAAGACTTCGTAACCCTCCTGCTCGAAGTTGAACTTCAGTCCCAGAGCCAGCGCTTCCTCGTCCTCGACAATCAGAATTCTCATGATGCAATGATACTACGGCATCCTGAACACGTTCGTTTCAGGCCTCGCCACTCCCTTTTCTTCCCGGCAAATCGACTTCAAAAACGCTTCCCGACCGGCTGGGCCGATCGTGGACACTGACGCGGCCTTTCATCTGTCGCACCAGCGTATGGACAATATACAACCCCAGCCCCGTTCCTTTCTGCCGTCGAGTCAATTCGCTCCCGCCGCGGAAGAACAAACCGAAGATCCGCTTCCGCAACTCCGGGGGAACCCCATCACCATTATCGGCAATGCGAGTCAGCACGCGGCCCCGATCGGTGACGCGAATCTGAACTTCAACACTCGGCGGATCCCCGGCATATTTGATCGCATTGTCCATCAGGTTGCGAAAGACGGTTTCCACAACCAGCGGCCGCGCGTGGATGACCGCAGGATGCAGATCATACGTGATCGTCGTCGCTTCGTCTCGCTTATGGTGAGCACAGGCTGCCGCACCGCACTTGTGAAGCATCGTCTCCAGCGGAATATCTTCGGGTTCGGATTGAGCCCCAATGGCATCCAGGCGTCCGACTTCGAGCAATTGTGTGATCAGGTGGTCCAGGCGATCGAGTTCTTCCCCCATCACATGATAGAATTTGGCCCGCTGCTCATCGGTCACCGTACGCATTTCCAGCGTTTCCAGATACAGCTTCAGCGATGCGATCGGCGATTTCAGTTCATGAGTCACGCTGTCAACAAAATTCGCCTGCCGCTGATTCAGCCGGACTTCCTTGATGATCAGGAACAGGTAGAACGACAACCCGACCAGGATCAGTGTGAAAACGATCACACCGATAATGAGCGCCCCCCAGCCTGTCGACCGAGCCAGGAGCACGATCCAGCAGACCATCAGAGTCACGTTGAGTGTCATCAGGACGACACTCAACGTAATCGGCAACCTCAGTCGAGTTCGAGTGCGCAACCACGTCACAGGCAATAACCTTCAGCCACCCGCCGCAGCGGGAACACCAGACAACAGACGTAACAACCGCCAGCATGTCAGGTTGCCACAAGTTGTCAATTCCACGAGACCAAACCGACGCGACGAGACCAATCCATCGCTCCGAGTCTGTTCGTGTCTGTGAAACGATTCGAAACCATTCAAGGATTCTTTCGCTCGGCGGTCGAACCTTGTAGAATCGTGCGGACAAGCCCCCGTAGCTCAGCTGGATAGAGCGGAGCTTTCCTAAAGCTCAGGTCGCAGGTTCGACTCCTGCCGGGGGTATCTTTGAGTTTGCGTCCCACGAAAACATGCACCTGTACCCTCACTCCAGTCTTCAGGAGATGATTCCGAGCATCAAGTACTCGACGTTTCCATCGGGGCGGCACTGTCTGTCCACGAAAAACTCGACGTGAATGGACTGCTTTGAGGTGCCACTGGCGATCGCCTTGGATCGCCAGTGCCAATGCGTCTCTGACAGACGTTTGACTCTTATGGGTCACAACCGGACGCAAACAAAGCGACTATTGGAACTCGAAAAATTCCTCAGGGAGACCGAGTCCGAATCACGTGATCCCTGTTTCGCACTGGCGATCCAAGGCGATCGCCAGTGGCACCGCCAAGTAGTCCATCGATGTGGATTCGACACTGTGGAAGTCTTCCTCGACAGCGTCATCAGCTTCGCCCGCATGGATCATTCACTCATGAAGAATTTCACCAATTGCGGAATCTTGAGGATTTACAGGTTGCCATTCTGATTCATCGGCATAGGATGCCTGACATTGGCGGAGTGCGAGTCCTGGACTCGTTGCTCCCAGTCAACGGAAGACTAAATTGAGGGTAGTGCGGCTGGTGCCGGGCGGCCCGTTGTTGAGTAAGCCGACGCGATGGAATTTCCACGGGGACTTTCCATCGCGTCGGCTTTTTTGTTTTTTTGCCGCGAAGGAATGTGGAATGGTCAATCAGCAGACACTGTCAGGGAATTGGAACGACGTTAAGGGCAAGCTCCGCAAGAAATGGGGGCAATTGACAAACGATGATGTTCAGGTCTTCGATGGCAACGTCGAGAGGCTTGTTGGCATGATCCAAACCAAGACCGGGGAAGCTCGAGGTAACGTCGAAAAATTTCTCAACGAACTCAATTCGACGGGCGCCACGGGGATCAGTCAGACTGCAGAAGCTGTCGGTGATTTCACGGTCAATGCTGTAGCGAATGCCCGCGAATACGCCGGAAAGGCAGCAGAGGCTGTCGAGCAGCGATCGCAGCAAGCGGTCGACACTCTGCGGCAGGGGTATCGCAATGCCGAAGAGACTGTTCGTAGTCGGCCGGCAGAATCGATTGCGGTTTGCTTTGGAGCAGGGCTACTGACAGGCCTGCTGTTGGCGATCGCGATTCGCAGCCGATGAAGCGATGTGCCACCCGCACATCTCTTAATACCTGCTGACGCAAATACGGCGACGTCCACGCCGGTGCCCACATCCATCATGCCTCGCAAATTCATGGCATCAGTGGATTCGACGGCCATTCATCAGCGTTGACGTCGCATTTAAACAGCACATTACAGCACAGCGACGCGAACCATGTAGATACGCGTGGTATTTCCAATACCACAGACTCGGACGCGAATAATCATTCCCGATTGCCGTTTGTACGAGTCTGAATGAACTCTTTTCAGGAACAAGACATGAATGCCATAGAGAATGCGTCGGGGCAATGTGAGGTCAATAACGTCCTTTCCGCTGCTCAATGTCGAACGACAGAGGCGATCAAAGCATATCCAGGGGTTTCGATGCTCGCCGTATTCGGCGTTGGCGTTGGAATTGGAGCGGTCTTGGGTGGACTGATGCCCTACGGCAGTCCTTTCGCTGGTGCCGAGACGATGTCGGAACGCATCGGACGACAGGTCTGCGATGCACTGAATATCAAGTTTTGAATGTCAAACTCGATTGAGTGACAGCGGAGCCATTTCGGCCGGATCAACAGTGATCTCGGTTAACACAACACTGCCCGCGCCTGACTGTTTGCCGTGGCACTGCATCAGGTTGAATTTGTCGCAGCTGACTTCAAGGGCGCGGTGTCCGATTGTCATCCCCTCCCTCCATCCAAAAATATTCCAAAGAAGGCCGTCAAATGAAACTTAGAACATTGCAGGATTTGTACGTGAGCGAGCTCAAGGATCTTTATAACGCTGAACATCAACTGCTGAAGGCATTGCCGAAAATGGCCAAGGCCGCCTCAAATCCCCAACTAGCCGAAGCGTTCACCGATCACCTGGAAGAAACGAAGGGTCAGATTGAACGCCTGGAGACGATCTTCAAAAAGTTGGATCTCAGTCCCAAGGGGAAGACATGCAAGGCAATGCAGGGGTTGCTTGAAGAAGGTAACGAAGTTCTGGAAGAGGACGCGGAACCAAGTGTCAAGGACGCCGCTCTGATTGCAGCAGCGCAACGGATCGAGCACTACGAAATGGCTGGCTACGGCTGCGTCCGTACCTTCGCACGCCTGCTCGGCGACAAACAAGCTGCCGACTTGTTGCAGGAGACGCTGGATGAGGAAGGAACGGCTGACAAAAAGCTCACCGATTTGGCCGAAAGCGTCATCAACGAGGGGGCTGTTCATCCAGTCCACGCCAAGTAACTGGATTTCATTTGAAAAGATCACGCCGCGCGTGACGCCGGTTGAATTTCCAGCCTGCGGATGACTCGCGTCGTGTTTCGTACAAAGGACAATGGACTATGAGAATTCGAAAGATGTTCGGAGCCGTGGTTTGCGGCACATTGGGAATGCTGGGGACAGCGCATGCTCAGCAACAACCAGAGGTGGTTCGCCCCGCGCGGCCAGGCTTGCAGGTTCAGGTACCAGGCGTCGGAGTACAGGTCGGCGGTCGCCCCGTCGTTGGACAGGGGGCACAGCGCGCACCGGGACAGGTCAATGATCATGCACTGGCGACATGTCTGGCTGTTGAAAATCAGGTCGAAGTGACGCTGGCCAGATTCGCCGGAGAAAAGGCTTCCAGCAAAGAGGTCAAAGACTTCGCCGGGATGATGGTCAGGGATCATCAGGCGTTGCTGCAAAAGCTTCAGCAATTTGCGCCCGAAGCTGCGCGTGATGGCTACTTGCAGGAAAACACGAGCCCAACTCAGGCACGTCGTGCAACGGAATCACCACGAAATGCTGTCGGCAACAAGGCGCAGCCCGCTAGCGACGTTGTGAAAACAACGAAGGGCGCGGTTCAGCCCGTTGCGGCAGTCGATCAGGACGCCCCCGCACAAGCAGGCCAATCGATCGATTTTCTGCAATTGCATCGAGAACTCGCCCAGGAATGCCTGTCGGAATCAAAGTCGACTCTGGAAAAGAAAGACGGGAAACAATTCGACGAATGCTTCATCGGATTCCAAATCGCCAGGCATGCGGCCATGAAGGATAAGCTGACCGTCTTCGAACGCCATGCAAGTCCAGAACTCAACAAGGTGCTTGCCGAAGGATTGGAAACGACGACCAGTCATCTGAAGAAGGCCGAGCAAATCATGAAGAATCTGGCGACCACTTCGGAAACGAAGTCTGCCTCCAATTCAAAGAACTGATTCCAGGTCTCGATCTCACAGCAACGACACACCACACGCACCTTACCCTTGATTGGGCAGTGAAAAAATTGGACGTATGTTGCGTCCAATTTGGTGCTCGCGCGACTCTTCAAAGAAAGCCAAAACAATGTTTTGCCGAATTTTTTCAATCACAGCATTGGCCGTGACCATGCTGACAAGTGCGCCCGCGTGGGCTGCCTCAGAGACTGATGAGGCCACACACGATGGAAAGTTTGTCAGCGTTTCAGAAAACCAACTGACGATGACGAACTCGGAGGGAAAAGAGCATTCCCACAAGCTGAGTTCCGATGCCAAAGTGACCTGCGATGGTGCTGCCTGCAAGGTCGCCGATCTTAAAGCCGGGATGAAGATCCGAGTGACCACGAAGGGTGACGATAAGAAACTGGCGACACATATCGAGGCCCTCGATAAGCAGTCACTTTTCGCCAATACGCATGAAGGTAAATTTGTCAGCTTCACCAACAACAAGTTGACGATGACGGATTCCAAGGGGAAAGAACATAGTCACTCGGTAGCCAAAGACGCGACCATGACGTGTGATGGTGCAGCATGTAAAGCCGACAGCCTGAAATCGGGCATGAAGATCCGCGTCACCACGAAAAAGGACGATTCTTCAGTGGCAACCGAAGTCGAAGCCATCGAGAAGAACGCCAGCTTCGCAGCCTTTCGCCCCAGCGTGAAAGCACTTTCGACCGAGCGAACAGGACGTACGAATACTGCTGTGAACACGCGTGACCGCGACGGCGTAACGAAGACTCCCTTCGACCAAGGCGAGAACAAGGCTGATATTCAGGTCACCGCAGACATTCGAAAGCGAGTGGTTGGCACGAAAATGTCATCCAATGCCCACAACATCAAAATCATCACACTCGATGGAAAGGTGACGTTGCGAGGCCCAGTGACCACGGACGAAGAAAAGCAGAAAATTGACGAAATTGCGACATCTGTCGCCGGGGCCAAGAACGTCGACAATCAATTGGAAGTCGCCAAGAAGTAACCGTTAACGAACGATCAGCACAGGTTTTTCCCATCTCATTTGAATAGGATCTCAACATGTCCACCTCAGTTTTTTGTACCGCAACCGTCGCCCAGACCGACACGATCATCAGCCATTTGAAAGCCGCCGGGTTTTCCAACAACGATATTTCTGTCCTGATGGCGGACAAGGCAGGCACCAAAGATTTTGCCATTGCACATAACACGAAGGCTCCTGAAGGTGCCGCGACCGGAGTCGGAACAGGTGCAGTCGTCGGGGGTGTTCTGGGATGGCTGGCTGGGATCGGCAGCCTGGCAATTCCGGGACTCGGTCCATTCATTGCCGCAGGACCGATCATGGCCGCTCTCAGCGGTGCAGCAGTTGGCGGAACCGTCGGCGGTTTGACAGGCGCGCTCGTTGGAATGGGTATGCCGGAATTCGAAGCCAAACGATTTGAAGGAAAAGTCAAAACGGGAAGCTGCCTGATTTCCATTAATTCCGAAGACAGTGCGCAGATCAAACGTGCAAAAGAAATCTGCGAGCATGATGGAGCAAAGGATATCACGTGCGCGGGCGAAGTCGCTGTGGCAACAACTTAAGTCACTTCGAAATTCGAGTGACCTCTACTTGATCGCCATTTCCTGACGACACCGTCGCCAAGTCAAGGTGTTCTGAAGACTTCGACCCGGATAGCGGAATCTATCCGGGTCGACTCTTGTACATTCTGAGCGGTTGATTCCCCGGAAGCCAATCGGGCATTGTCCCTCGATGTCGTGTGGGATTAACGAAAGCAAAGTATGAACGCGAAATCGGAACAAACGGCGTCCGTTTGGATGAGGACTGAAAAGCTTCCCAACCAGGCCGAACTGACTGCGGACATCAATGCGGATGTATGCATCGTGGGGGCGGGGATTACGGGCATGACAACGGCGTATCTGCTGCTTCAAGAGGGCCGGTCTGTTGTGGTCCTGGATGACGGTCCAATCGGTGGCGGGCAAACAGAGCGTACGACTGCGCACATTACCAACGCAATTGATGATCGTTATGTGCAGATTGAGGCCTGGCACGGGTTGGACGGTGCACGACTGGCGGCGGCAAGTCATACAGCGGCAATCGACCGCATCGAGTCCATCGTCACTCGAGAGAAGATCGATTGCGAATTCGAACGCGTGGACGGCTATTTATTCGCTTCTCCGGGCGAGTCTTCGAATCTTCTTCGAGAGGAACTTGCGTCCGCACAGCGGGCAGAGCTTTCAGGCGTAGAATTTGTTCCGCGTTGCCCTCTTGGCACCTTCGAAACAGGACCTTGTTTGCGGTTCTCGCGACAGGGGCAATTCCATCCGCTGAAGTATCTTGCCGGGCTGACGAAAGCGATTCTGCGCGGTGGAGGTCGCATCTTCACTCAAACACATGTCGAGAAAATCGAAACCGGTCCTCCGGCACAGGTTCGAACGCGGGAGGGGGCAATTGTCACGACTTCTGCTGTCGTGGTGGCGACAAATTCTCCATTCAATGATTTTGTGACAATGCATACGAAGCAAGCCCCATACATGACATATGTGCTTGGATTCGGCGTTCCGCGCGGGACCGTCACGAAGGCCCTGTATTGGGACACGCAGACTCCCTACCACTACGTCCGACTCCAGGCCCTTCCCACAGACGGTTCGGCCGGAGACCGGCTAGGCGACCCCCTGACGGAAGAACTGTTGATCGTAGGGGGAGAGGATCACAAGACTGGCCAGGCCGATGACGCGGAAGAACGTTATTGGCGGTTGGAGGCGTGGACGCGCGAAAGATTTCCCGTGACCGGCACACGGCGCAGTCAATGGTCGGGACAGGTACTGGAGACAATCGATGGCCTGGCGTTCATCGGAAGGAACCCGCTTGACGGGCCGAATATTTTCATCGCTACGGGTGATTCCGGTCAGGGGATGACTCATGGGACGATCGCCGGAATGCTGCTCACGGACTTAATCGTCGGACGGCCGAACCCGTGGACCACGCTCTACGATCCGGCCCGAAAGACGTTGCGCGCTGTCGCAAGGTTCCTGCAGGAAAACGTTAACGTCGCTTTGCAATACGATGCCTGGGTCACAGGTGGCGACGTCAGCACCACTCAAGAGATCGCACCCGGCGCGGGGGCTTTGGTGCGGCGTGGTCTATCCAAGATTGCGGCGTATCGCGACGAACTCGGCGTCTTGCACGAGTGTTCGGCAATCTGTCCGCATCTCGGTTGTTTCGTGGAGTGGAATCACAATGAAAGTACCTGGGATTGCCCCTGTCACGGTTCACGATTCGACAAGCACGGACACCTGCTCTGCGGCCCCGCAAACCAAGACCTCACTCCAATCCTCAACGGTTGATCCTGTCGTTCAAAATCTTGCCTTTTCCGCGACGGTTGTCAGGATTTTTTGCAATTGATTGAAATCGGGCGGCTTGATCAGGTAATGATCGAAACCCGCTTCCGTTGAGCGTTGCTGATCTGAATCCTGCCCATATCCAGACACGGCAACCAGGACCACGTTTTTGAAGTTCGCCTGCTGACGCATCGTCGTCGCGACCTCATAACCGTTCATTCCCGGTAACCCAATATCCAGCAGCACCAAGTGCGGATGGAATTCGGCGGCCGCTTTCAATGCGGATGGCCCATCGTATGTCGCCACAACGTCGTGTCCTAATGCGACCAGCAATAGTTCCAAAGCCTGTGCCGAGTCCTCGTTGTCGTCCGTAACGAGGATTCGCAAGCATGCCTTTTTCGACGACTTGTCTTCTTCTTCCTGACTCGGTGTTCGTTGCATGGCGGGGGCTGTCATCAATGGGAGACGCACGACGAACTCGCTCCCCTTTCCCAAGGTACTGCTGACGTCGACCCGACCTTGATGCATTTCTACGATTCGTTGCACTAATGCGAGGCCAATTCCCAATCCCCCTTGGGAACGGTCCAGTGACCGCTCTGCTTGCGTAAACAGGTCAAAAATGTGCGGCAGAAGTTCCGGAGCCATGCCGACCCCTGTGTCGCGCACGCTCAAGACACACTCGCCCGCTTCGCGTTGAACGGTCAGCCAGATTTGCCCCCCTTTGTCGGTGTACTTGATGGCATTGGCGAGCAAGTTGACAATGACCTGTTCCAACCTTGTGGGATCGGCATAAAGCCAGATCGGATCTGACGGCAACGATAATGTGAGGTTGTGCTGATGCTGGTCCAACTGCGACCGAACCGACTCGACCGCATTTTCCACGATCCCTTTCACTTCCAGACGGACTTGCTGAAGGTGAATCCTACCGGTGGTGATCCGTGAAACTTCCATCAAGTCATCAATGAGACGAGTCAGTCGCCCCACCTGACGCTCAATGATCGTGCGGGCCTGGAGGTGGTGCCGATCTTCGTTCTTCTGGAGACCCAGGAGTTGTACGGCGCTGACAATTGGCGCCAACGGATTGCGAAGCTCGTGACTCAACATCGCCAGGAACTCGTCTTTGCGACGGTTGGCGGCTGCCAGTTCGCTCGCCCGCTGTCGCACGGCCGTGATGTCTTCTACTGCGAGCAAGATTAACTCGGGGTATTTGGAATCCGGAGGAAACGGCCTTGCGTTCAGCAGCATCGTTTTGAGACCCAACGCCGGAAACTTATGCTCGACCTCAAAATTCTGGACGGATTGATTATGAGAAAGCACCTCGTTCAGCAGTTTTCGCAAACCGGGAATATCCCACTGGCCGTTTCCTAATTCGTAGACGAAGCAGTTTTCTGTTGTCTCCCTGGAGACGTGGAACGATTCATAAAAGGAACGGTTCGCCGTCCTGACCCGCAAGTCACCATCGAGAACCAGAAACGGTTCTCGCAGAGTTGTAATGATATCGTCAGCGTAGGCGAGGGCTCTGGCCAATGCCCGTTCCGCCTGCCGCCGCTCGGTAGTGTCACGAATGTTGCACTGGATCATCGGCTCATGACCCTCAAGATACACATTGCCGACAATCTCGACCTCCACTTGGCGACCGCCGCTGGCCACTACCGGTAAATGCTCGTAATGAAATGAGGTTCTTCCCTCAAGTTGGCGGAACAACGCCTGGCTTTCGTGCTCGTCTTTCATCAGTCCGATCTGCCAAAGCTCCTTACCCACCAACTCGTCATGAGAATAGCCCAGCATCTGGACCATATACGGGTTGGATTCGGTGATTCTGCCCGTGGTTTTGTCGAGAATCAGGATCCCGTCCCCGGCCGACTCGAACAGACGTCGGTAACGGACTTCTGAATCGCGCAGGCTCTTTTCAGCGAGGACGCGTGCCGAGATATCGATGAAATAACAGACGACGCCGTACTTTCCGTCGGGCAAGGCAATTCGATTGATTTGCCAGTCGTAGTATTCACGCACCTTGATGTCGTATCGCTCTTCGGAAAAGCCAGCAGAAACATAGGACTCGCCGGTTTGAAGAGTATGCCGGAAATGATTCACAATATCGTCGGCACTTTCAGGTGACCACAAGATGTGTATGACGTCGACAAAACTACTGCCGATCAGCTCCTTGATGCCACCGAAAACCGGCCGCGCGGAACGGCTCACGAGTTGGATGCGAAGTTCGGCGTCCACAAGGTACATGCCGATTGGCGACGCATCGAAGAGAGCCTCGAATCGAGCGTGGCTCTCGCGAATTGCCGCCTCGGCCATCTGGGCCCATTCAGTCAATTCGTGCTGGTGGACCGACGAAATCAGCAGCGCCTCATTCACTTCCCGCATCTGCTGTTCGAATGGGCTATTCATTGTGCGCCGATTTCGCTTCAGGAAGAATGTCGTCTCGTGGATTCGGGCTATTCTGACCGGACTCGATCGACCACGGTCCTGGGATACCGGTCGTGAGGCCACGATAGCCCCGCAAACGATCGCCGATGACAACACCTTGGGAAGTGATCTTATACTCCCACATGTCGATGCTGTGCTCGCTGCCGCGCATTTTCACGACCAGCAGCATTTTTCGCAGTTGCCCGTTGATGGAAACATATCGCAGGCGAACGATATCATCGCTGAGAAACGAGATTGCATAATTGCTCAGCCCCATCGAATTGAAGTTTTCCTCAACCTCAACAGTGCTGACAACAGTCACTCCCAATCGCGTGAGTGCAACGATCATCCGGTAGAGTGACTCGCGAAATTCATGACGAAAGTCTGGCGCCAATGCCATTTCGAAACCGACGAGCGAGTCGAGTACAACACGCTGAGCACCAATTCGCTTCACTGCATTAATGACTTCATGCACCGTCTCATCCACGGACAGGTCGAGCGGACGGATATAAATGATTTTGAGCAACCCGTCGTTTTGAGGAGTCGTGAAGTCCATGCCCAGCGTTGCAGCGCGCCGGGTGTACTCGGTTGGTACTTCTTCGAAGATTGCAATGACTGCCGGTTCGCCCAGTCGCAGGCCCTCGGCGACGAACTGAGACGCCAGCACCGATTTTCCTGATCCAGACGGTCCCGCCATCAGAACACTGTCACCTTCGGGGATGCCGCCGCCGAGCAACTCATCAAATTCGGGAATGCCGCTGGATAGGCGGCGCTGCCCCTTGACGTGCGTGGAATCTGAGGCGAGTCCGAAGGTCCGCGGAAAGGCCTGCAGGCCACCGTCGGTGATTCGAAACGTGTGCAATCCAGGCACAGATTCCTGGCCCCGCAGCTTCATGATCTGCATCTTACGGACAATCGAGTTTCGCTCGATGCTCTGATACAACCAGAATAGTCCATCCGCGACAGTAAATACGGGGTTGTCGCGCAGTTCACTTTCGACGTATTCACCGATCAGGAACGTGGTCGCCTGCCAACTGGTCAGATGCAAAGCAAGCCGCTGGATGAAGCCCTGAAGTTCCATTTCGATCGACGTGGCCTGTGCCCGGCGAACGACGGTACGAAACGAATCCACAACGACGATGTGGGCATTGGAAGCCTCGACTTCCTTGATGATTTCTTCCAGGACTGCACCGAGGTCGTTATTCAGAACGATCTGGCTGAGGTTCACAAATCGGATCGAAGCGTCGACCATCGATTGATCGAAGAACGTGAACTGCTGCTGGTAGCGCAACATCTTGATGGCCGGTTCACCCAGCACGGTGAAGTAAAGCGCTGGAGACTGCGGGGTGGCGTTGGCAAATAGGAATTGATGAGCGAGAGTGGTTTTTCCGCACCCCGGTGCCCCTGCGATGATATTGAAGGAGTATTCGGGCAGGCCGCCGCCGAGAATCTCATCAAGGCCGGGAACACCCGTGGGCAATTTCCGAATGTTCACTCGTTCTTGTCGCGGATCATTTTCAGCCGGCGTACTCATCTTAAGTTCAATCCTCCAATATTATTCGTCCGACGTCGGCCAGGCTTCTCGAACAAGCCTGAGCGTCATCGGTTCGCCGACAAATGTGGCCAGGAGCGTGAGCAGTTGCCTGGCAATCGCGATCGCCGCCTCGCCCTGCTCTTGGGGCGTTTCAGTCGCGAGCGATTCGATCCCCTCCAGAGCACCTTCTGAATTGACATTGATGCTCTGTAGCAAAGGGACTTCCGTTCGGGCCAGCGCCAAGGAACGCCGCATCAGCGATGCAAATCCGTCCGGGCCAACGAATCGTGTCAGAGAAATTCGCAGTTTCTCACACACACGCACCGCCGTGTGCTCGCGTGAATCAGACGCGGACTGGTTTGCCGCCTCCAAATTCAGCAATTGCTGAGCGAGTTCTCGCATTGATGAAGAGGGAATATCCATTCGCCGATCACGAACCTGTGAATTAAGCCGTCACACGTAAAATTTGAAAAACGGGCGTTTGGATTCGTTTCTGATTGGCATGCATCCATATCGCCGAGTTCTGCGAATTTGATGGCACAATGGGCAGCATAACCTGTGGCGTCCGTATTTAACGATTTGTTGTCAAAATTCATGTCGCAGCAACGCGCCGGATGAGACACTTGCTGTGAACCACTACGTTTCCATATCCATCCCCGCAGGACATTGCTCAGTATTGATCGGGCTCCGCAGGTCCAAGATAGGAATCGTCGCAACCGTGCCGGACTATGCTCGACTGTTCAGACGAAACTCGATTTCCAACCTGCTTTGGAAAGAATCCCACAACGGAAAGGGAAGACGTAAATGGACTTCAAAAAGGTGCCACTGGCGATCGCCTTGGATCGCCAGTGCCAATGCGTCCCCGACAGACGTTGGACTCTTGTGGGGCACCAACGGACGTAAACAACGCACCTCTTGGAACTCGAGGAAGTTCTACGACACCGATCCCGTGTCCAAATCATGTAATCGCCGTTTCGCATTGGCGATCCAAGGCGATCACCAGTGCACCCAACGCGGGTAACGATATTTTGAGCAGAGGAAACACCGGTAGCCGAACTCGTGAGAGTTCGGAAATGCGGTGAAAGCCCCTGAATATGTGAGTCCTCAGATAGTCGTGGTTCGCTCCGCGAACCAACGCTTCCTGGTTGTGAAGACGACTGAGGGCGAGCCGACGATTTGAGTTGGCATAAGAAAATGCAGCGTTGGTTCGCGGAGCGAACCACGACTATCAGGGACCGGACCCGCTGAAATCGTGACCCGCGTTGGGTGACACTGGTGACTGTCATCGCTTGATTGTGACGGGATGCAACTTGTAGAGAAGTGGTTTCAGTCGCTCGGCGTATACGGCGTACCCCGCCGGTGAAAGATGAATCTTGTCCGGCGTGAATAGCTCCTTCTTCAGGGTCCCATCAGCATTCACGAAGTCGTTCCACAAGTCGAGGATGGTCACCTTGGAATCGGCATCCAGCTTCAACGCATCCATCGCATGGTTGGTTTTCTTGATGTCCTCATAGAACCGCACGCCAGGCGCATGACAGGGGAGGATCTTCACAACGATCACCACAGCCTGCGGCAATTTCTCACGCAGATTAGCCACGACCGTCTGCACGCCCTTGGCAACCGGTTCGATACCAGTCTCTGGAGTAAAAAACATGTTGTTGTTACCGATCATCACGATCACAACTTTCGGCTGCAGACCATCCACGCCACCGTGATCAAGTCGCCACAACAAATTTTGTGTCTTGTCACCGCCAATGCCAATGTTGATCGTGCGATAGTCCGCGAAGTGCTTCTGCCACTCCTCGTTGAACACTCCCTTGTCGAGCGGGCTCCCCCACTGCTGAGTGATGCTGTCCCCGACGAGTAATACATCGCAAGGACCGGGGTTGGCCTTCACGTACTCCACAAGTTTCGCGTGCGTATCCAGCCAACTCGTGCCACCCCAGTGTCCTGCGCTGGGGACCACGGGCCACAGTTGCGGTAAATGCTTATTGGCTTCACGTCCGGGACGCCGTTCGTATTCAGGCTTATCGACGACGTAGGCTCGCTCCTCGGGCGTAAGCGGCCAACCAGCTTTCTGAGGCTCGGCAGTCTGGTACGGATAATCGATCGCACTGGCTGTCAGCGGAATCAGCAGCAGTGAGCCCAAAAGAATGAATTCAGACCTGATCACTGGTGACGTCCTCTCGATAACGGGAACAGGTAACTTACTGGGGAATGTCCACATTCGACTGGATCGCGGATAAATACCCTGCACGCGAACTCATCGGCAAGGGTCAGAGTGGTGCGAAATCACTGGAGATTCAATCAGATTCAATCCCCGGCATTGGATCCCGTTGAACCATATCAGAAGCGGACTGGGTTCACTTGGCCGCGGCGGGCGCACGCAATCTCGCCATTCGTTCCAGAATGCCCTCGACAGAGACGGTCCCCAATCCCAGATGGTCAAGATGCACGTAGCCGGTGTGGCATCCGCAGGTCGTGACGTACAAGGTCGCCTGCTGAGAGATTGCTCGAATTCTGTCAGAATTCAAGAATCTGGAGATTTCGACGATTTTTCTGAATCCATTTCGGGAACGCGAGCGAACTCATGAACGAGCAGCTCACTAAGGAATGTCGCGACAAAGAGTTCAATCTGACCAGTGTTTCAATCAGAAATGTTCGCAAAACTCAAGTGAAAGTCCCGCAATGAAATCGTTTTCCGTTCGCATGTTGATGCTCGTGTTAGTACTCGGGGTCAATTCGCTCGTCCACGCCGAAGACAAGCCGAAAGACATTGTTGATACTGCGGTTGCCGCAGGGAGTTTCAAGACGCTGGCCGCGGCTCTGACGGCGGCCGATTTAGTGGACACGTTGAAGGGGAAGGGGCCGTTCACCGTCTTCGCGCCGACTGATGAAGCGTTTGCAAAGCTCCCAAAGGGAACGGTCGAGTCTCTGTTGAAGCCGGAAAATAAGAAAAAACTTGCTGGTATCCTGACTTACCACGTGGTCTCGGGGAAAGTACTCGCTAAGGACGTCGTAAAGATGACTGAAGCAAAGACGGTGCAAGGCTCGTCCGTGAAGATCGTCGTCAAAGATGGTAAGGTGACTGTCGATGGAGCGAACGTCACTGCAACGGATATTGAGGCGAGTAACGGCGTGATCCATGTGATTGACACGGTCATTCTGCCGAAATAGGCCAAAATTGACAGGGGCGCTGGGATAGTCCGTGAGGTCGGTAGCAATACCGGCCTTACTGTATTCCTGCACATCAAGGAAAAATAGATGCAGGTGCCGATACTTCCCCGCGTCGCACGGGGTGAGACAAACGCAATTGATGACTGCCTTGATCGGTACGGTGGTCTCGTCTGGTCACTGGCCTGCCGGCTTTCTCCTTCAAGCTCGGATGCGGAAGATGCGGTTCAGGAGATCTTTGTCGATTTATGGAGAAACGCCAGCCGCTTTCGCGAAGACCTGGGTACGGAAGCCACGTTCGTATCGACTCTCGCGCGGCGACGTTTGATCGACCGCCAGCGAAAACTTCGTCGAAACCCAGAGCCGCTATCAATCGATGAAACGGGCGTTGAATATGCAGCCCCGCAATCCTCTTCCCACATGGAGTTGGCCGAGGACGGTGCTCGTGCGACGACATGTCTGGAAAAACTGCGCCAGAATGAACGTGAGGTACTCGTACTTTCAATTTATCATGGTCTCACTCAAACCCGCATCGCGGATCGAACGGGCGTGCCGTTAGGCACAGTTAAGACGCTTATTCGTCGTGCATTGACACAGCTCCGCAACTGCATGCAGGTCGGCAGCCGATTGCATGCCGAAGGAGGTGTTCAACTATGAGCATTTCAGGGATGTCAGACGCGGATCGCTGGGAAGAACTGCAAATAACACGATTGTTGTTCGGGCTTACGTTGGAAGAACAAGCCGAGTACGACGAATTGGCCCCGAAGATGCCAGCCGAAAAGTCTGAACTCTTCGAACAGGTGGTTGCATCGATTGATGTGGCCTGGTCGGATTCAAAATCAATGCCATTGCCAGACCATCTTCGAAAGTCAATTCGTTCGCGGGCGATGGAGGAACTGACAACGCAAGCGTTGCAATCCGTCGACAAACCGACTGTGACCAATGCTGCTGTCGTTCGATCCAGCAAGCTACCTTGGGTTGTCGCTGCGGCCTGCATGGTGATCACGGTACTGACGCTGTTCTCATCTCGCCAAAACGCGCCTGTGAACGTCGTGCGCGACGCTGCTCAGCAGCGAGCGGAATTGATTTCAACCGCCAGGGACCTGGTCCAGGTCAACTGGAATGATGGTCCAACTCCGATCTCAGGTGCGGAGGGCGATGTTGTCTGGAGCCCGTCACTGCAACAGGGGTTCATGCGTTTTCGTGGGCTCACGATGAATGTCCCCACGGTGCAACAGTACCAATTGTGGATCTTCGATAAGAACCAGAGTGACAAGACGCCGATTGACGGAGGTGTTTTTGACATCACGTCCGATCAGGAAATCATAATTCCCATTCAGGCGAAACTGCGTGTCCAAGAGGCCTATCTGTTTGCGGTCACGATTGAGAAGCCGGGCGGAGTGGTTGTTTCTTCACGCGAAAGATTGCCGCTTCTGGCCACCGTCAATTAATCAAAGTGTCGCATCTCGGCTGCCAGTGATGTCTCGCATTTTCGAGGTGATCCGATTCTGAAGAACATTCTTACTGCCTGTTTCTCGTTTGCTCGGTTCTTACTCGTGATCTGCCCGACGTTCGCGGCGTCAGTCGGGTACGGCGGCGACATGCCTGGGAATCTGGGCAGGATCATCACTGAACGTTGCGTCGACTGCCACAATGAGGAGGCAAAGCAAGGCGGCCTGGATTTGAAATCCCTCGCAGTAAGAGGTTTGCCCCCCGATGCGTCCGATCACGTCGCTTTTCGCCGCTGGGTGCGGATTCACGACCGGGTCCGCGATGGCGAGATGCCGCCCAAGGAACAACTGCCTGACGCGGAGCGAACTGAGATACTCGCCGCGCTACGAACCGCTCTCGTTTCCGCGGAACAGAAATCACGAGCCAATGTGGGACGAAGCACGCTTCGGCGGCTGAATCGAACGGAATATGAAAACACGCTTCGTGATCTGCTGGGCTTGCCTGAGTTGTCCATTCGCGACCTGCTGCCGGAAGATGGCCGCGTGCAGGGCTATGATAAGTGCGGCCCGGCATTGGAGTTTTCGACCGTTCAGATCCAGAAGTATCTGGATGCCGCCAGCAAGGCCTTGCCGCTCGCCGTCACACCCTATCCGG
>CAIWEX010000349.1 GCA_903911795.1 uncultured Schlesneria sp. | reverse complement strand
CGATTCTCGGATTGGTTGTTGAATCTGGTGAAGCCTGTCAGCGGTTCAAGGAAGCCAACATCGTCAAGATTCCAGCTGAAACCGTTGAATGCGGTGAGCAGTTGGCTTCTATCTACTGGTTGCAATCAATGCTTCAAACTTCACGGAGTCGGATAATCAACATGGCATAACCGACCAACAGTTGGTTCGGTGGCTCAACTGGCCACCTCCACAAATCTATTACACTCAGTTGGGGGCAAACGCACGTTTCAACGCCTGTCCCGTCAGACTACGTTCACATCCCATGATGGCTGTCGGGGAACCCGAGACAAGTATTGTTCCCCCGGCGTCTCCCGCACCAGGGCCGAGATCGATGACCCAGTCTGATGCTGCTATCAGATCGAGGTGATGTTCGATCACGACGACAGAATTTCCAGCCTCCACCAGCCTGCGCAGTGCGCGTGTCATCTGGACGACATCCGCTGGATGCAGGCCGGATGTTGGCTCATCCAGGACGAATAGCGTCGGAAGGCTGGCGTCTGACTTCCACAGTTCCGTCGCCAGTTTTACACGTTGAGCTTCCCCGCCTGATAGAGTCGTTGCACGTTGGCCAAGTTGCAGATATCCCAGCCCCAGTTCTCGAAACATTCGCAAAGGTCGATCGAGTCGAGGAAGGTTGGCAAAAAATGCGGCTGCATCGTCGATCGTCATGTCCAGGACATCGGCGACGTTAACGCCACGGTAGCGGACGGCAAGTGTCTGAGGGTTGAAACGGCGCCCGGCACATTCCGGACAGCGAATCGGCCATTCCACGAATTGTTTGCGGTCCAGGTCTATTGTTCCTTTGCCAGAACACTTTTGGCAGCGTCCCTCCGAATGCTGAGGGCTGAAGCGACGGGCCGAGAATCCGTGTATCCGGGCTTCTTTCGTCTTCGCGAACAGCTTGCGAACCTCGTCCCAGATCCCTGAGTAACTGGCCGGAGTTGATCGGTCGGATCGGCCGAGGGGGCGCTGATCGATTTGAACAAGACGCGACAGATGCTCCATGCCTCGCAATTCGCGGTAGAACCCCGACTGGGCTGTGGGGACACCGAACGCTCTTCGAATCGCCTGAACCAGCGTCCGCATGACCAGCGATGTCTTCCCGGATCCACTGACGCCCGTAAAGCAGATGAGTCCATCCAGCGGTAATTCCAGCGTTACGTCGCGTAAATTATGCAGTGATGCCCCCAATAAATGCAGCCAGCGCGTTGGCTGAAAGGGCTGTTCATGAGTGGGAAGCCCGCGATCGCGACGCCGCATCTCCTGCCCTGTAATCGACTCTTCGCAGTCCAGCAGTTCGCTCGGAGTACATGCTGCGATCAGACATCCCCCTTGTCGACCGGCGGCCGGTCCGATTTCAATCGTGTGGTCGGATTGCCGTATCATCTCAAGATCATGTTCCACGACGATCAGCGTGTTTCCCTGATCGCGAAGCTGAATGAGTGTTCGTAGCAGTCGGTCGGTATCACAAGCGTGGAGTCCGGCTGTCGGCTCATCAATGACGTAGCAGACGCCAGTGAGTTGGCTCCCCAGGCTGGCCGTCAATCGAGCCCTTTGGAATTCACCGGCGGACAACGTATCGCCCGCACGATTGAGGCTCAGATAATCGAGGCCCAGATTGACCAGAACTTGCAACCGGGTGGTGATCTCTGGAAGCAGATGCCGCACTAGATGGTGCGATGCCGGACTCGTGTCCGTGCCGAAGGTCGTCGCCCAGCGAACGGCCTGATCCAGTGCCTGTGGCGGAGTCATTGCCGTCAATTCCCCGATCGAAACTCCTTCGATCAGAACGGAAAGCGGCAATTGTGACAGCCGTAATCCACGACAGTCGGTACACGGGGATGCTACCGCACCGTCCACGATTTCAGTGATTTCCGGCGATGAAATCCCCAATCCATGACATGTCGGACAGGCGCCTCGGGGACTGTTGAAGCTGAAGTCACCCGGTTCGATCGATGGAAAGCTGTTGCCACAATCAAGGCAGGCAAGGCGACTACTATAGAGTCGGTCGTTCCAGGTGCTGTCAACTTCATGGCTCAGGATGCATTGCCCATTACCGATTTGCAGAGCCAGGTCAATCGATTCTTCGACACGGTTCCGAATTCCGTCCTTGATGATCAATCGATCGACAACGACTTCAATGTGGTGGGGTTTGGTGCTCACAAGCTCAGGCGGGGATGACAGGTCAATTAATTCGTTATCGACACGTGCCCGCACGAATCCATCCCGGGCGATCCGTGCCAGGACATCGGCATGCCCGCCTACCTGATTTCGAACCAGCGGAGCCAGGACAAGAACCTTGCGACGATCCTCCAGTTTCAGGACCTGATCGACAATGGCTTCTCGCGACTGCGAAGTGACGGGCTGATGGCAGGCCGGGCAATGCAGACGACCAATTCGTGCGTAAAGCAACCGCAGATAGTCATAGAGGTCGGCAACGGTCGCAAGAGTCGTCCGTCGTCGCGGTCCACGTGTCCGTTGCTCAATCCCCAGCGTCGGAGGTAGGCCGTCGATCAGATCGACGTTGGGTCGGTCGATCTTCTGCAACAATTCGCGAGTTTGTGGAGAAACCGTCGCCAGATATCGATGCAATCCTTCAGCGTGGATCGTGTCGAACGCTAACGAACTTTTGCCGCTGCCACTGACTCCGGAAATTGTCGTGAATCGGCCGAGGGGAATGTCGACATCAATTCCCTGCAAATTATGAGTCCACGCGCCTCGAACGCGGATCACGTCAATGCTGGTTTGGGAAGCTTCTGCCGCTTCGTTTTCAATCATCACGGCTCGGTACCCTGCTCCATTTCTCAACTTTGGCGACACTACGCCCACCAGCGACGGTACACTGGTCTCCACTCTGCCTCAAGTCTGCGTTAGAATCCTGTTGAGTGTCCTGTGCCGGGTTGGCCTGAATTCCTGAGATATTGATCCATGCTTTCGCTTCCCAAAGAGCTGACGACTGACCTGCTGACAAAACTGTCTGCCCTGTCGACACCGGTGATCGCCGGGGTTGCGGTCATTCATTTTCTGGCATTTCTCTGGCTGCGGGCCTGGGCGGGACGCGATCTGCGAAGAATGGCGGCGGATTTCGACTCGTTCACCCGCGAGTTAAAGCATCGCAGTTTGCTCGAACGGGGTATCAATTTATCCGACCAGATCGAGGCCTTTCTTGCCGACATCCGCGATGTGCTCGATGATCCGTCGAAGAAAGCGGAGCGCCAGGCCTTGTGGCACCGGATGCGAATTCTGGACGAAGAACGTCGCTATCTGCAATCGCATTCGTTTGAAACGGTCTACAACGTCTGTCGTTCGATGATTGAAGCCTATCCATTGGCAGGAGTGCTGGGAACGATTCTCGCCATCGGCGCGGCGTTGCAATCGGGCCAAGGGAATGCACAGCAGACCGTCTCGGATATCGTCCGATTCTTCGGTGATGCGATCTGGTCGACATTTGCCGGGCTGATTGCTGCCATGGTGCTCATGTTTATCAACAGTATCGTGGAAACGCAGTTTCGGCGACTGGGTGAAAATCGTCAGAATGTTCGCGAAACAGTCGCTCGGGCAAAACGCGAACTGGCACTCTCGGCAGGAGACCCAGTCTGATGAATTCGCGCCGCCTGACATTGCAACTGACACCACTGCTGGACCTTTTGCTGATCGTTATTTTCGCTCAGTACATGGAAGTTCGTACGGTCGCTCGCCAGGAAACTGAGCGAATGCAGGCCGAGCGCGAAGAGGCTCGTACGGACCTGGAAGCAGTCAGCAAGCAATTGGCAGATCTTCAACAACAGTTGGCGGAGTGGGACCGAAAGCATCGTGAGACGGAGCGGTCAGATTATGCGGATCGGGAGCAATTAGGGCGGTTGTTTGGCGAATTGTTTCGAATTCCCGAAGCAACCATCCA
The DNA here is from genome assembly GCA_903911795.1 of uncultured Schlesneria sp. GTDB lineage: Bacteria > Planctomycetota > Planctomycetia > Planctomycetales > Planctomycetaceae > Schlesneria. The sequence goes on along the minus strand of CAIWEX010000349.1, from coordinate 4,508 downwards.
GAAAATTGCCAGCCGACGTAGTTCGGACGAGGTGGAATTATCAGCAGCAGAGATCGCGGCACTGAAGTCGGAATTTAAAGCACTTTCAGTTGCCCGTGCCGATCAGATTGTTGACCACCTGCTGACGTTTGCCGAAATGAAGAAGCGATTTGATGTCTGGGAATTGTATGTCGGTCACGACGATTCTCTCTTAATCACGGCAGGGCAACACCAGAAGCGGTTAGCGCCGGATGATATCGAGACCCCGAAATTGTTTGCCGATGAGTTCTTCAAACTGTACAAATCGTTTCCACAGTCTAAGAATGTCGTACTGATTCTGGTCAGTTACGGTGATTCGCAATTGCGTTACCGATGGGCCGTTGCCAAAGGGCTTCCCTCGGTCACGGAGCGAATGCGCCAAGACAGCAATGCGACGATCAAGTTCGAATATGCGGTTTTAGGATTCCGTCCTGAACCTCCACGCGACACACCGGACCAACCGAAAAAAGGTCCAGAGAAAAGGTAAGCCCGATGGAACAGAAACGGGAATGGCGATTACTGAGTACACGAAATGTGCTCGGGGGTGTCCTCGTCGCGGGGATTGCTGCGGGCCTGTATCTCGGTGATCTCTTCAAAGGCTTCGGCTTCGGAAATTCGCTCGGCCTCGGTACAGGCGGGAAGTCAAATTCCTCCCAGGAATCGAAGCAGGGCAAAGAAGAGGGGTCGACAAAAACTGTCGTTCAATCGAAGACGACAATTACACCTGAACCGACACGGAAGCCTGCGAAGAAGCAAAATAATCATCAGGTCGTCAAAGTTGTGATCGCCGACAGATCCTATTTTGTGAGATCGACCGATGGCGATCAGGCCACGGATCTGGCGGAACTGGTCGAACTCGTGAATTCCGCGACCGGCGATGACGACGGGATTCGCGTCCGGATTTATCGCAAACCGACCTCACGCACTTCAACAGAACTCGCACTCCGCGATGCCCTGTTGGAAGCGGGCGTGAAGGAAGAGCAGACAATCTGGGTGATCAATCCAATCGACGAGTGAGACTTAATCGCATCCCGCTTAAGTGTGGCGTCCCGCGGGCATCAAACGGCTGCGTCTAACCCATGTTTCGACGCGACACGGAAGTGCGACCCGCACTAAGCGACTCGGCTGTCGGGGACGACCGAATGACCCGTTAAGCGAGTGCGATAGCCGTCAGCATGCTGCTGAAACAGCTTCAGCACGGCTTCTTCGAGCATTGGTAATGCTACGTGAAGGGCTCGGCGGATCTTTCGAGTCTGCAGGGATGTCTCACCGCAGCCATATCCTGTCGGGCGATCAATCAGAAACTCACCGACAGGTGCTGCTGGAAGCGGCAACTGGAAATAATGAGCCAGTCGTTGAACGAACTGCACAGGATTAGACCTTTCCGCACCCGCGATGTGGTAAACCCCGGACAGGCCCGCCCCCCAGGCTTTTGAGATGATCTCAGCCAGTTCGGATGCGAGAATCGGAGAACCGTGGCGAAAGCAATCGATTCCTCGGGCATTTCCCTGCTCCATCTGCCCCAGCAACGTCTCGAGCCAGCCTTGTTTTCCACCGGGCGTCCATCCAAACGCATGCGTTCGGACGATCAGGGCGTCTGGACAAATTTCGGCCGCTTCGGTTTCGATGGCGAGTAAACGCTGGGCAGCCGGACTCGGACAAAAACTCTGGCTGTTTTCCGAATGGAACATCCAGGGACCAGTAAAAATGGCCCCGGACGAAATCAAAGTGAGGTGTGTTTCTGTGTGACGAGTGGCGTGAATCCAGGTCGAAGCCTGCTTGACGTCGGCGTCAGTCGGCTGGCTGGAACTTTCCCAACCCGTCCGTGAACCTGCTCCGCAGAATATGACCTGCTGCGGTTTAACCCGTCGAATCAACTGCTGGACATCATCCAGACTCGATCCTGAAAGTCTTTCCAGATCACATCCGTTAAACGATATCGCATCCGAAAGTGACACTCCTGTCACCGCATGCGTTCTTGCCAGACAAACTGCAACGTTGCCTCCGACGACAGTATCAACACCAGCGACAAGAACCTTGTTCACGCGAAGCCTCCATGCTGTGGCGAGCCACTTTCAGACCAACCGACATTCCCATCGGGGCGCGGAGTATAATTTTCAGGCCCCGACCAGCCAACCCCAATCGCCGCACATTGGTCGAACGACGAATAGGAGTGGTGGATGTGTTGAATTGGCAGCAGTTCCTCGCCCGTCGCCTTTGAGGAAACTTCCTGTGATTCGGCGAGCTGCGCGGCAATTTGATTTCCCGCGCGTTTGCCCACGGCCGCGAGTTCGGCTACCTGGGAATTCCGCATGGAGGGCGCACTACGCATCCGTGAACGGTCCTGCCCCTTGGGTACTCAAAATATCTCGAACACGAGTGCCTTTGAGTTCCTGAGGGCCCACGTTTTGTTGTACAGCGAGAGCGGCAGCGACTCCGGCAGCCTGTCCCATCGCCATTGCTGTCACTGTCACTCGCGAAGAAGCATGAGCACCCCGCGTCGCCGAGTGGCAGCGGCCTGCAACCAACAGGTTGTCCAGGTTGCGCGGCAACAACGAGCGGTAGGGGATGTCGTATGGAGCCGGTTGGACTTTCTCTGGCTGGAAATCGTTGGCACTGCCGACGGTCGTCTTGTTCGGATGGAGATCCAGATACCAGCAGCCAGTGGCGATGGCATCGTCGAAACGGCGGGATAGAAGCAGGTCGTCTTCACTAAGAACGTGCTGACCGATCAAACGTCGCGACTCTCGCACACCGATCCACGGATAGGCTTCCAGGAAGTATGACTTCTCAAAGCCTGGGACATCTCGCTTCCAGGCTTGAAACATGGCATGAGCATCGGCGCGACCCTGCATTTCGGCTCGCGACAGGTCGGCAGCGTCGGTTGGATTCGCGGGAACTCGCACGCCGTGAACATAGATCTCGTTGTCCGCGAACATGAACATCACGCCCGGCCCGTAGTAATAGGGAAGCTCTCCCAGTTCCTGAGCCTTCGCCAATGCCGCTCGACAATTCTTCGAAATGTCCGGGTGTTTCGACACGTTTCCAATACGAAAATGCAGTGTCAGAGGCTGCACAACCGTATTCTGTTCAAACGGAGCTCCGGCCCATGCGGCAACATCGGCATCACCAGTACAGTCAATCACAACGCAAGGCCGCACTTCCACCAGGCCATCCTTGTTCGCCACGTGAACCGCCGAAATGCGATCACCGCGAGTTTCGGCTCCACACGCGAAGCTGTTGAAGAGGACCGTCAGTCGCTCATGTTGCTCTCGCAGCAATTGATCGAGCAACAGCTTGAATTCGAAAGTGTTGCGAATCGTCGGATTGTGCTTGTCGACTCGCTTGGCGTCTGCCGCGCAGATGCCGGACTTCACCGCGAGTTCCAGCGGAATTCCTCGCACAACGATCCGGTTGTCCTTGATGTTGGCAATACCATCGAAGTAGGGCAGACCGACGCTGGTGATGATTCCACCTGCGAAAGGAGCCTTCTCAATCAGCAGCGTTTTCGCTCCCTGTCGCGCCGCCGCGAGAGCCGCCACAGTTCCCGCACACCCCCCTCCGCAAACAAGGACGTCGGTTTCGATGATCTTTCGACTACCCGTTGATCGGGTTTCCTCGGCGCTAATCGCGGTTGTCGTTGTTGCGGAAGCAGTCACCAAAGCAGCAGCGCCCGCTTTGACAAAATCACGCCGAGTGGCCGGGGTTGCAGTCATCGTGAGTACTCATCTACTTAAGCCTACAACGTTCTTCGAAAGCAATCACGCGCGTGATCTTAACCTTTGGTACCAAAATTGATCTGACTTACCAAGAGTTCTCAACGTTTCATCGAAGTAAGGATGATAGAGTCGAGAATAAGTTCTCGCCTTGTTCGTTCGGCCAGACCTGTCTGCAATCCGAGCGTCGTAGAATCAAGATGCCGAATTTCTCAGCGAACCGGCCGAGGCCCGCATTACCACGGACACAGCAGCCACAGAATACTTCCCGTGGATCCCGAGGCGAGTGTTGTGCCGTCGTTCATGACAGCCCATGTATGTTGATGTTGGCTCTCGGCTCGAAAATCCGCAGCCACCAAGTCGATGGAGGCGCCAACTCTTCCGTCGGATTCGACCCAGACTCGATTACCGTTGTCGGTATATTTGATCGTGACATGGCTGAAGCCGGCATGTATCTGATCGACCCAGAAGTACTGCGTTTGCCCTGCGGGGGAAATCCATATCAAGTGATCATCCGTTTCCCCTCCAACCGGCCGGGCCTGAAAATAGATTTCATGGTGATTTGGCAACACGCCACCGACTCGCGGCCCCCAGGGCCCGTGGACCATCATCACACGTCCAGCGCATTTCATCAAAATCCAAACAATGAATGCCAGCTTTAGCCAACGCAGGGTCGGATGATTCGCCGCCCGATGATTTGGGGGAATTTCATTCACAGTCATTGTTCGCGAACGATGTGATGTATCGCGGCTTACCACGCTTGGCTGGCCGTGT
>CAIWEX010000348.1 GCA_903911795.1 uncultured Schlesneria sp. | reverse complement strand
TTTAACGCAGAGACGCAAAGGCGCAGGGAAGAGCAGCCAATAGTCCCAACCTACATCTCGCCCGGCTTCAAAAAAGGCATCGGCACTGGGGCGAGATCGAGGATTTGCATCAGTTTCAGGTCTGGGCGTCCGTCGGCGACTTCTGTGCGAGTCTTCCCGATGTCTTCTGCTCCTCAAGCCAGTCGACGGAACATCGCCTCTTTTCTGAGGCGAGAATTCCAATCCGTTAGCAATAATCGGTCTGACGAGTCATTCGAGACTTGATCTGCCGACGCGTTGGACCTATGAGTCTTGTCTTTGCGGGCGTCTACCAAGTTTGTGAACGGTCGATCAACTGCTGCAGGAAGAGCTGTAACCGTGTTGTCCAGAACGGCATTATCGTGAACGATTCCATTCGGCACGTCTCGCGCAACCTGCGAGTGGTCGGGCTATGCACCGTGATCAGCCGAGTGTTTGGATTGCTGCGCGACCAGACGATGGGGGCGTTGTTTGGTGCCGGACCGATCATGGATTCGTTCACGGTCGCTTTTCGACTGCCAAATCTGGCTCGAGTCCTGCTTGGCGAGGGAGCCTTAACCACGGCCTTCCTGCCGATCGTGGTCGAGGAACTGAATCACCGAGGCCGCGAATCGGCCGCCCGAGTCACTTGGGCAATCTTTGTCGCACTGGCTGTCACATTGTGTTCATTGGTACTCGTCGCAGAATTCTCGCTGACGCTGCTGATAACGCTGGTGGACCTGTCGACCCAGACGCGATTGTTATGTCATTTGACGATGCTGTTGCTTCCCTACGTGATCCTGATCTGTCTTGCATCTCAATTGGGGGCTGTGCTGAATGCGCTCGGCCATTTTATCTGGCCGGCCCTGGTCCCTGTCGTGCTGAATGTCGTCTGGCTGGGAGCACTCTGGTGGGTGATCCCTGTCTGTTGGAACGATCCCGTCAGCCAGATCTGGGCGACGTCGATTTGCGTGTTGCTGGCGGGTGTGCTGCAACTGGCATTCTTGCTCCCTGTGATCTGGAAGTGTGGGTTCGGTTATCGGACCGATTGGCGAGCCGCTGCCGACTCGATCCGTCGAGTGGCGCGAGAAATGTTGCCCGTGGTCATTGGTCTCTCGATCACTCAATTGAATACGGTTCTGGACAGCTTCGTCGCCTGGGGATTCGCACCAACGGAAGGGACGGGGCCGTTGATGGCGCTGCCGGGTTCTCCGCCATTTCCGCTCCATTCAGGGACAGCGACCGCACTCTATCTGGGTCAGCGGCTGTATCAATTTCCGCTCGGTGTGTTTGGCGTGGCATTGGGAACAGTGCTGTTCCCGCTGTTCGCTCGTCATGCTCAACGTGGAGAATCGGACCGCTTGCGTGAGGATCTTTCTCTGGGAATTCGTCTGGTGGTGGCGATTGGACTTCCTGCCAGTGCCGGATTAATGCTGATCGCTCACCCTCTCGCGACGCTATTCTTTCAATATGGGAAATTCGACGCGACGGCAGCCCGGATGACAGGAGACATGATCCTGTGCTACGGCTCAGGCGTCTGGGCCTATTGCGGATTGCTGATCCTGCAGCGTGCATTTTATGCCGTAGGAGATCGACTGACACCGATGTCGATCGGCCTATGGGCCATGCTGCTGAATATTATCTTGAATCTGACGTTGATCTGGCCCATGGGAGGTCGCGGTCTGGCACTGTCGACATCACTGGTCGCCGCGATCCAGTGCCTGATCACCTGTGTCCTGCTACAGCGGCGGATCGGCCATCTTGACTGGCGAGGGATTGCCACAACGGCAGGAAAGACGGTTGTCGCAGTTGCCGCCATGAGTGGCGTCTGTCAGTTGCTGCTCGCCTGGACACAGCCGGGTGACGGCCTACTGTCGCGCGGAATAAATCTTGGGATGCCGCTGGCAGGTGGAGTCGTAGCCTATCTGGCTTCGGCGTGGCTGCTCGGACTGCGCGAGCCCTGGATGGTCCTGTTTCACCGCGGTTCGGGTACCGACGAGCGTGCCGACCCCATGCCCCCATTAAACTGACGCACGTGTGACTCGCATTCTAATCAGCGAGAACGCATGGCCCTTATACGCTCCGAACCCGCCAGATTTCCGTTGGGCTCGCCCCAACGGAATCCACAACTGACCAGCTACATGCAAGCGCAGCGAGCATCCCTCCTCTCCGTCCGGCTTGCCCGGGCGGAAGGAACGATTTCGTGGCTGCATAGCGCGCCAATCGTTGCTCCCGTCCGGGCAAGCCGGACGGAGAGCGTTGTCGCTTCGCCAATTACGCTGTAGTTTTTCAGTTGTGAGTTCCGTTGGGACAAGCCCAACGGAAACCCGGATTTATTGGACCTCGGCGACTTAGGCCAGCGCATTAACGGCTGTTTGGTTCCGCTCAGTCACGAGCCGTTGCGGCAAACGAAACGGGGCTGTGCTCTCGCGAACATAGCCCCGTTTTCATGCGTTTCGTTCGTGAATCAGCGATCAAGCTTTGCGGATCTTCTGACGCCCTTCGACCACATTTTTGGTGGCGTTGCGAGTATCCAAGACCATGCGGGCGTGTTTCACAATGTGATTGAAGTCATACGCCGAATGGTCGGTCGAGACGAGGATGCAATCTTGTGAAGCCAGAAATTCTGGTGTCAGTTCCTGACTCGTCATGGCGGGCAGGTCTGGATAATGACGCATCTTTGGCAATGACGGGACATGAGGATCATTGTAGCTGATGATGGCTCCGCGTTTGATGAGCAGCTTCATCAGTTCAAACGTCGGGCTTTCGCGAGGATCATCCACGTCCTTCTTGTAGGCTGCTCCCAGGATGCAGACCTTGCTTCCCTTGATGGGCTTGGTGTCATCATTCAGGAACGCCGCCAGTTGGTTCACGACGTAATGAGGCATATGCGTATTGATTTCACCGGCCAGTTCGATGAACCGGGTCTGTTCACCCCACTTGCGAGCCAGCCAGGTCAGATAAAACGGGTCAATCGGAATGCAGTGACCGCCCAGGCCGGGGCCGGGGTAGAACGCCTGAAAACCAAACGGTTTCGTTTTGGCGGCGTCGATCACCTCCCAAACATCGATTCCCATCTTGTCGTAGAGCATCTTCAACTCGTTGACAAGGGCGATGTTGACGGCTCGATAGGTGTTTTCCAGGATTTTGCAGGCTTCAGCGATTTCCATGCTGGAGACTCGCACGACTTTCACCACGGCATGGCCATACATCGCACAGGCCAAGTCGCCGCTGGTGGCATCGAATCCGCCAACCACCTTGGGGATCGTCGAGGCTTCAAAATTTGGATTACCGGGGTCTTCACGTTCTGGACTGAAGGCCAGGAAATAATCGCTGCCCGCTTTCAGGCCGGTCGCATTCAGCACTGGCAAGACGTTTTCCCGTGTCGTCGTCGGGTGAGTCGTACTTTCCAGGACGACCAGTTGACCTTTACGCAGAGTCTTGGCGATCGAATGTGCCGTACCTTCGATGTAACTCAAGTCTGGGTCACGGCTTTCGTTGAGCGGCGTTGGCACGCAAATGATGATGCAGTCGGCTTCACCGAGTCGCCCCATGTCGGCAGTCGGTTCGAAAACCTTGTCGTTGATCAGTTTCGAAATGGCAGCACTGTCAATGTGCTTAATGTAGCTTTTGCCCGCTTTCAGCTTGTCGACCTTGGACTGATCGACGTCAAAACCCATCGTTTTGAAGCCAGCCCGGGTGAAGGCACGAATCAGCGGAAGTCCCACATACCCCAAGCCGATCACGCCGATGACGGCGGTCTTTCCGGCAATCTTTTCCTGCAATCCATGCGTCGTCATCTTAAATCCTCGTGCGATCCTGAGCCTGTGGTGGTACCAGAAACATTCCACAATGCGATTTAGCTAGCTTGACGCCCATCCGTCAAGATTGATTGTCCCCGCAGCTTGTGCGAACGTGTCGGAACTCACCGGGATTCGCACAAACTTCATGACCGCCGCGGATGACGGTAACTCGTAATGAACTCGCTACAATCAGACGACGTTTTCCAGTTCGGTTCCTCCCCGTTCGAGTTGCTCCATGAATCTGACTCGTTGTCTGATCTGCTTTCTCTTCGTTTGCTGTGGGAATGCGTCCTACGCTCAGACTCCTGGCGAACGGCTTACGAAGTTGTTTGAAGAGGAATGGGAATATGGGTTAACCGAATCACCGACGTTTGCATCACATCTCGGTGACAAGCGGTACAACGACCGCTGGGCCGACGCCAGTCTGGCGGCCATCCAGCGACGTCATCTTCATCAAGTCGAGCTTTTGAAGAAGCTGGCAGAATTCGATGAGAAACAATTGTCGCCAGCCGACCGATTGAACTTCCGTCTGTTTCGACGGCAAGTCGAAGTCGACCTGGCTGAGTACCCGTTTCAATGGCATCTGGTCCCTCTGGATCATCGGCACGGGATCCAGAATGTGAATTCCGTGGCAGATTCATTGTCATTCACAACGGTCAAAGACTACGAAGACTGGCTTGCAAGGTTGCGATCAGTTCCGTTACTGGTCGATCAAACCATCGCCCTGATGCGAGCTGGAATTGACGCAAAAATGGTTCAGCCGCAGATCGTGATGCGGCGATTGCCAGCCCAGATCCGCAAGCAGATCGTCGAAGACCCCACCTCGAGTTTTTTCTACAAGCCGTTTCGCACGATTCCCGCCTCCATCGCAGAAGCGGATCGAGGACGACTGGAGCGTGAAGGACAGGCTGCGATCCGCGAACACGTCGTCCCAGCCTATCGTAAGTTTCTGGGATTTTTTGATCGCGAGTACTTCCCCGCCTGCCTGCCGGGGATCGGAGCCTCGCGCTTGCCAAATGGTCAGGAGTTTTACGCGTATCTCGCCCGCAAACATACGACAACCAGCCTGACTCCCCGGCAGATCCACGAGATCGGTCTGTCAGAAGTGAAACGCATTCGGGCAGAAATGGAGCGAATCCGGGAGCAAGTCGGCTTCCAGGGGACACTCGCCGAATTCTTCGAACATCTGCGGACAGCTCCACAGTACCGCTACACGGATCCCAACGATTTGCTGACCGCCTATCAGGCTTTTTCGAAACGAATTGATCCGCATCTGCCGAAGATGTTTCGCAAGCTGCCACGAATTCCCTATGGCGTGGAAGCGATTCCTGAGCATCTGGCTCCGGACACAACAACCGGTTATTACAG
>CAIWEX010000347.1 GCA_903911795.1 uncultured Schlesneria sp. | reverse complement strand
GAATTAATTGAAAGCGTGCTTCGGCACTCTGCCGTTCGCGTAACCCGCTTTGCCGAAATGGTTCAGCAAACAAAAGCGGAAATTGAGCATGATGCCCCATTTCATCGGCGGCGACAGCTTGGTGATCGTACCGAATTAGCCGCACGGCGACCGATCACAATCACCAGCAGCGTGCCCGCCCGCCTGGCCCTGATAATGGCGACCTGTCTGACGGACGCACCCTCGCTTCATCGAGTCGCTCACTTACGATATTCAATTTCCGAAAATTGACCGGCAGCGACGACCATGTGGCAACGTCACTGCTACTTCTTTGACGTCCGCCGCCCGAGTTTCGTCCTCACGCCGGCCTGGAAATCCCTGAGGATCATAATGGCCTCTGCATACGCTTTCTCCGTAACCGTCTGCCGCCGGACCAGGAACTCCTGCTCCCTCGGCGTCCGCGTGGTGGCGTCGGCAACTTGAACGTCAAAGTAATGCATCTGGAGCCACAAGAGGCCCACCCGCCGGGCCAGCAGGTCTTCCATGGGATCGGCAGAGTCTCTCCTCAGCGACCGAATCACGTCCAGAACCTCCGCATGCAGAGCCTTCAACGTGACTTCGTCCGCTCCCGCGACCAAGGTCAGCCAGCGACTCAGGGCGATCCGGGAGAGGTCTCCCCAGCGGCTCTTGAGCTCTGGATGCTGGTCAATCAACGGCAACAGTTCTGCAGCCGCCTCACGATCACCGCGGCTGGCCCGCAGTCGAAGTTCGTTCCACTTCGCCAGTTCGGTTGGGGGAAGCGGGACCTTGCGTACGCTTTCGATCATACTGATTCCTTTCGATTTGATGGTTCGCCGGGCTGAGTGTGCGTTCATCAGGAAGCCGTGAGTGGCGTACAGGTAGGCTGCGAGATCAATGACCAGTTCAGCGTCGATGGCGTCCAGTTCGGCATACGTTGCTGCGGTCTCCCTCAGCCAGGTTCTGACGCGTTCCTGACGCTCCTTCCGGACTTCAAGTGTGAGTTCAGCCGCTCGGCCGATGTCTCCTCCGCCGATGTAGATCTTCCGAACCTTGTCGCCTTCCCGCTGCGAAACATAAAAGTATTTCCGGCCGTTGCGAAGTGCCCATGGCATCGTGCATTCCTCCCTCTTGATTGAATTGCCTAGCGTGAACTACAGCCACGCGAACTGCCCGGACAGCCACTGTTCCACGGGGACCCGTTGCACTACGGGGGGCTCAACAGGCACAGCACGTGTGATCGGAACTTCGTTTGCGATCGAAGGTGAAGGTTTGCGAATGAACATTTCGGCGCAGAGAATCTCGTCGCACAGCGATGTACGCGTCAGATCCAATGACAGATTCTCGGGGGGCGGCGAGTAGAACTTCGGCATCTCGTGCAGTCCTGCTTCCTGCAGTTGAGTCAGCGACTTCAGTGTCTGGGCGCTGAAGTCGGGCAGAGACCGGATGATCAACAGAAACTGAAGTTCCTTCGGTACCCTGGACTCGGGCGCCCAATAAGCAGACAGCCCGTGTTTGACCAGCGATTCGTGATCAACGCCATTTACGAGATAATCGACAGCTAACGAGCCGTAACGAAATCCGAGATCCTTCCATAGCCACGTGACATCGTGGGGCTGCAGAGATGTCCAGCACTGTGAGCCG
>CAIWEX010000346.1 GCA_903911795.1 uncultured Schlesneria sp. | reverse complement strand
GCTGTTCGTGGCTCAGGAATTTTAGTGATCTACAACAGGACTTGCGATCGTTGTCCCTTAACCACTTTTGAGGAAACCGCTTGATCAGAATCTTTCATACCGCGGATATTCATCTGGGGCTGAAATTCCTGCGCGGATACTCAGATGAAGTCCGCCAGAAATTGATCGATGCCAGGCTGGCCGTGGTTACACGGATGGTCCAGACGGCAACGAGCGACAAATGCGATCTGTTCGTTGTCGCTGGGGATCTGTTCGACAACGTGCGGGTTCCTAAGACTCTTGTTCGACAGGCCGCGCAGGCGCTAAGCCAGTTCGAGGGGCTGGTTGTGGTTCTGCCGGGAAACCACGACTACGTGCAGGAAGCCTCCGAAGATCCGATTTGGCCGGCTTTCAGCGAAGCACTCGGAGAGGGGCATCTCGTCTTGCGCGAGCCCCGTGTCTACGACCTATCCGAATTCAACCTTCCAGTCTTGCTGTATGCAGGTCCGTGCGGAACCCGTCATTCCTCACAGAATTCCATCGGTTGGGTGCGAGAAGCGGTGGCGAAGGATGATCGCAAGCTCGTCCGAGTTGGGATTGCACACGGCAGCCTGGCGGGCTTGTCGCCCGATTTCAATAACAATTACTTTCCGATGACTCACGAAGAACTGGATCAGTCCGGCACGGATCTGTGGCTGCTTGGGCATACGCATGTTCGCTATCCCGACGTATCTTCCGGAAGCGGTGAACGCATCTTTTACCCCTCAGCGCCGGAGCCGGATGGATTCGACTGCAGCCACGCCGGATTCGCGTGGATCATCGAATTGCAGGACAACGGTGCCCTCAAGTATCGCTCGGTGCAGACCGGGACTCATCGATTTCACGAATTGCCAGTGAAACTGGGTCAAGAAAACGATCTCACGGAGTTACAGAATCGTTTCGCCGAGTTCGATGCGAGTGCCGACCTGGTCAAACTGACATTATCCGGCCGGCTTGAAGGCTCGCTGTTTGAGCAGTTGCCTGAATTTGTGGCCAAACTCCAGCGAATGGCCCTTCACCTGGAAGTCGACCGCTCTGCCGTCGTTCGATTTATTCAGCAGAACGACCTGGATTGCGAGTTTACGCAGGGTTCATTCCCACATCAGTTGCTCAGCGAATTGGCGAGATCACCCGAAGATTCCCTGGCGTTGCAGCTGGCCTACGAACTCGTGCAGGAGGCTCGCTCGTGATCATCTGCAGAATTCAGCTCCACCCGTTTGCGGGAATCACGGAACGTACCATTGATTTCAAGCCAGGTCTGAATGTGATTTTGGGGCCCAACGAGGCTGGCAAAAGCACTCTTATCAAGGCATTACGCACAGTCCTCTTGGAGCCGACGGATTATAAGAAGAAAAAATGGGAGGACGAGCTCAGTCACTTCGTACCACGCGGAGGCGGTGATACGTTCCGTGTCTCTTTGACATTTCAGTCAAAGGGGGCCACGTACCAGGTGACGAAGCAGTGGGGCAGCCAGCGCCGAAGCGAATTAACGCTGCCGGGTAACCAACTCGTGTCCGCAGCCGACACCGTTCAGCAGCAGTTGGCTAGCATTCTTGAGCTCAAAGCGGGCACGTGGGACCACATCCTGTTCTCTCATCAGGCGAAACTCCCGGAAACGCTCAAGCAGCTCGGCGGCGATGCGGAGGAGAAATTTGATCTGGCTCAGTTGTTGCGGAAGTCGGCTTTTGTCACCGACGGGGTCTCAATTGAAAAACTGGGCAGCCAACTTGCGGCGCAACGAGAAAAGATGGTCGGTCACTGGGACGAAGTTTCGGAGCGTCCGGAAGGAAATC
>CAIWEX010000345.1 GCA_903911795.1 uncultured Schlesneria sp. | reverse complement strand
TCAAGGCGCTGGAAGAATTCGAGTTGGCCAGAGAACGCTTTGATACCGTGGTGCTAGATCCCCCCAAGCTGGCGCGGAATCGTCAGGGGATCGACGCTGCTTTGCGAGGCTATTACAGCCTGAATCGCTTTGCACTGGGACTGATTCAGCCGAGTGGATTCTTCGTGACGTGCAGCTGTTCGGGTCAAATTTCGCACGAGATGTTTGCGGATATGCTCAGCCAAGCATCACTACATGCAAACCGTCGTCTGCAGCTATTAGAGGTCCGCGGACCTGCTGCCGATCACCCCTCGTCTGTCCACTGCCTCGAAACTGACTATCTGAAGTGTTACCTTTGTCGTGTGATGTGAGGCGAGCAAGCCTTTGTACGTCTTCCCCCCCTTTCATTTCTGTAGAGCCTCGCGTGTCACGTCGAAATAAAAAAATTGAAGAAGAGATTCCGCATTCATTCTTTATCCGTCCGCAGGAAAAGTTGCTGATCGATGCCCTTCCCGAGTTGACGGGGAATCGAGTGATCTGCACGTCGGCCGGTCGTGCTCAGTTTGCCGTGGCTTATGCCACCGATCATCCCGAAGCGGTTGTCGATTGCTGGTTTCTCGACGTGTTTCACAAAACTCAAAGTGAATTCCGGATCAGTGAGGATGGGCCACCACCGGCGAATCTGAATCTGTTCTGCCAACCCGATCTTCCCGACCATGAGGCCGATTTGGTCGCTTTCGCCTTCAAAAAGGGGGGCGAAGCCGAGCTGACCCGTGAATTGATGCAGCAGGGGCATCAACGACTCGTTGAAGGGGGGCGCATGATCGTCTCAACCGACAATGACGAGGATCAGTGGATTCACAGTGAACTGCGTGAGCTGTTCCCGAAGGTGACTCGACGCCCTATCCGCAAGCAGGGGACGGTCTATTTTGCGACCAAGGTCAATCCGCTAAGAAAGATTCGGGACTTTGATTGCGAATTTGCCTTCCGCGATCGCGGAAAGTTGATTTATGCCTACAGCCGACCGGGAGTCTTCAGTCATCGGCACATTGACCCTGGTGCACGTGCGCTAATGAACATCATGGAAGTGAAGCCTGGGATGAAAATCCTGGATCTCGGTTGTGGTGCTGGTACCGTCTCGCTGGCGGCGGCCTTTGCCGCCGAGAATGTGGCGTTGCACGCGGTCGACTCCAATGCGAGGGCGATCCAGTCACTGGAACGGGGGATTGCGAAAAACGAAGCGCCTGGGGTGACGTATGCACTCGACGCTGATGGAGCATCACCGGCATCCGATGAATTTGATTTGGCGCTCGCGAATCCACCCTATTTCTCGAATTATGCGATCGCAGACCTGTTTCTGGATACCGCGCATCGAGCTCTGAAGCCTAAGTCCAAGGTACTGATTGTCACGAAGACACCGAACTGGTTCGTCGAGCGGATGCCACTGTGGTATGCCGATGTGGAAGTCGGGGAAGTTAACGGCTATTGGATTGTGACCGGACGCAAGCGGAAGGAACAATTTACCGACCAGCCTCGTGGTCGTCGTTCGCAAGAGCGGGAAGAATACGAATGACGTTTTGGTTGGTGGTCGAGCCAGGCGGATGCTCGGCTTAGGCGTTACGAGGTGAGGTTTGGCTGCGGTGATGAGGGCCAGTCATGGTCCAGCGGCCCACTGCTCGGCGGGGGACTCGGTCTCGTTTGGTTTCGCTGATCATAAGCGTGTGATAGGGTGAAGCGGTCTGCAGGCCTCGTCTGGAGGTCTCTGCCGTCGTTTCCCTTCACATTCTGAGGAGCAACCATGACTGAATCGACCGCTATTCCCTTTTCTCCTGAGTCGCAACCGACAGGGCTGGCTCGCCGTTCGTTCCTTGCTGCCACGGTGGGTGCCGTGGGAC
>CAIWEX010000344.1 GCA_903911795.1 uncultured Schlesneria sp. | reverse complement strand
CTCCCTTTGCGTCTCCGCGTCTTTGCGTGAGCCCCTCTTTCACTCTCGCTCTGGGTGAAAATCAAGTTAGAACACTGACAGTTGCAAGAGTTTTTCGCCCTGCCCTACCTGGCATCAATCGGCAAGGCATCGATTTTGGCAGCCAGAATGAAATCGTTTTCTGACAGGCCGCCGATGGCGTGGGTCCAGATTTCAATGGCCACGTTGCGGTATCCGACCAGATGCAGGTCGGGATGATGGCCTTCGTCCTCCGCGATCCTGGCAACGGCCTCGAAGAATCGGATCCCGGCCATGAAGTTTTTGACGACCCATTCCTTGCGGATTCGCTCGCCATCGGGAGTGATCGTCCAACCCTGCACGCTGGCCAGTTGAGCGGCAGCCTCGGCCGTCGTCAGCCTGGGAACTCCTCCCTCACACGGGACGCATTTTTTAGCGAGCAGTTGTTCGTTCGAATGAGTGGCCATGGCTTCGTTTCTCCGGTGGCAGTTGTGCGATTTAAGGGGCCGACTTCAGACTGGCGAGCAGTTCGACGGCTTCCTTTACCCAGCCGCTTTCCCAGACATGCTTTCGCTGGGGACCATCCCGGTATTCGTGGCGAATCTGCCATTCTTCAAGCTGTCGATGAGCCGCAATGTGCTGCTCGCGAAAGTTGTCGAATCCAGTCAGGACCAGCCTGGGAGAAGAGTCTACCAGAGACGGACATTTTTTGATGGCGGGCAGGACGCGATATGTTTCGAAGTGCTCTTGAGTCCCGAAGACCTGGCCTGCTCCGTACTGATCAAATCGAGGCATCGTTAGCGGTGCGTCCCAGGCGGCCGCTCGACCGAAGATGTCAGGATGCCGCACAAGCAGACTCCAGGCCCCCCAGCCGGATTTACTGAAACCGAGCAACCAGCGGCTTCGTGCATGCTTTTCGGCCGGGTACTGCTGCTCGATGAATGGCACGACCTCTTTGACAAAATAGGTCTCTTGCCGGATCGATTTGTCCGTCGGATGGTCTGCGTACCAAGGGAGATGAGCGAACGTCGGCGCGACACAGATCAGGCCGAACTTGTTGTGCAGATCGTGCCGCTGGACTTCGGCCAGTCCGTTGCCATACCGATGTTCGTTGTTGGCCTCAACCGGCAGAACAAAGAGTACGGGATACTGCCGGCCCGCTTCCAATTGAGCGGGCATCAGAACCTTGATTTCCGTCGGGCCTGACTGGAACTCCGATTTCCGACGATGAATGAACCACCCTTCGGATGATTTTTCCGCTGCTGGTTCCTCAGCCTGTAGCCAGGCCGGCGTCGCCAGCGACAGAAATAACACTACGCCCCACCGACAAACGCGGCGTGTTCCCGCCGCGTTGAATTTCTGTCGAGGCATAATCTTCTGCAAAGCGGACATGCCTGAGTCTCGGGGTTCCGTCACATCGGTCGATGATCGCAGGCGGAAACTATTCCGAGCGAGCTTTCATCATCTGGAAGATTCCGACCAGAATCAGCACGCCACCGACCGCCATCAGTCCTCCGGAACTGTTTGTTCCGCGCAAGGCTAGTTGTCCACTGGCTCCACCAACGACACAGACCAATCCCCAAACGATGTTCCACATGTGAGATTCCGTTGAATCGAATTTGACTCAGAAAGAAGAGGATGTGCTACCAGAGACAGATTCCTCAGAATCGGGCGAAATATCAAGTGCTCAATAAAAGATCGTACCGCAGGGTGTGGAGGTCGATGGCCTCAAATGGATTTCGATTTCAGCCAAGGGAGTCTGCAGTCAACGTAGGGAAGGCCGAAGAGGAGACCGTTCTGCTGAACATCGCGTGCCGAACTGATCAGGCGGGTGATGAATTTCAGACGATTACGAATACGAAGAGGAGACCTGCGGTCGGGGCCTCAGCGGGGTCGGGAGACCCGCGCCGAACAGGCGTCAATTGTTTCAGCGGGGGCAGAATGATGGGGGGGGCAGAATGATAGAAGAAACTATGAATCTGATTCTTCATTGTTCTGCCAACATTCTTGCTTAAAAGAGGGAACAGTTCTGTTGAACTTCGCGTGCCGAGCTGATCAGGACGGGTGACGAATTCAGACGATTACGAAGAGGAGCCAGGCATGCCGGAAATCGGCAACCTGAACGATGAAAATTGGATTTGTCGTGGTTAGGTTGCTAATTTGGTAAACAACTGGGAAGCAGGTCGATTGTCACTGGTGCTTCGAGCCCGCAGAGGAGTCTGGCCTGGACATCCAACCGCAACCTGAATTGTTGCCACCGATGTCGGTGAGCACGCGGAGCAGACTGTTTGTCATTCGGTGTCCCCCGGTTGCGTCTTTTGAGGAGCATGCCATGGACATTCTTTATGAAACGGTTGCTGGTTTGGATGTTCATCAGAAGACAGTTGTGGCATGCGTGCGGAAGCGTCAACTTCAGGGGAAGCTATCGGAGCAGGTCCAAACGTTCGGAACCATGACAGGGGATTTGCTCCGGTTGTCGGACTGGTTGTTGAAGGAGGGCGTCACGCACGTGACCGAGGCCGCTTGGGCCGCGAGCCGTACCAAGAACACTTACCTGGGAGCGGCTTATCGAAGGCTTGCGCCACGTCGTGGTAAAAAGCGAGCCTTGGT
>CAIWEX010000343.1 GCA_903911795.1 uncultured Schlesneria sp. | reverse complement strand
TCTGAAAGATCGGCTGGCCGATCTCGGCTACACACCCAAGGAAGGATTCTGGAGCAGTCGCTTCGCTGCGACAGATGCGGGACTTTATCTGGTTGAGCACACTCGCGATTCTGTGGTCAATCACGGTAGCCCCTCGCGTTCAATCAAGAGTGGCAAGACGTTTTTTGTCGTCAGCAAATCACTCGACAAAGTCCCGCAAGAGCATCCCGGGTTCGACAAGGTACTGGGGCATCCTCTGGAAATTGTCCCGGAGGCGAACACCGTAACCCCCATGGGGCCTGACCTGCCGATTCGAGTCAAAGTGCTGTTCCAGGGGAAGCCGCTGAAGGACGCACGAGTCTCGTTCATCCCGCGTGGAGAAACCCTGTCCGAGGGATTCGACCCGAACTACGAACGTCAGACCAACGACAACGGACGTTGCTTCTTCGTGCCAAAGTCGGGCAACTATTACCTGGTCGTTGTCCATCACAAGACCGACGAAAAAGGAAAGGATTACGAATCGACATCGTATGCGGCGACGCTATCCGTATTCGTTCCTGAGATCTGCCCATGCTGCGGCGAATGACCTTCATTGAGAATTAGCGAGTGAGTCAATTTTCGAAAGTATGACCATGATCGACATCTGGAAGTATTCGTTGCTGTTCCTTTGCCTGACGCAACTGGCCGGCGCCGCAGAGCCGAAGTTCGAGACTGCTCAGGTCGTGAAATTTCACGGATATGAACAGACGATCCAACTGACTCGCGGAACGGCTAAGGCGGTTCTCAGCCCACAGGCAGGTGGGCGCGTTCTGGCCTTTTCTGTCGACAACCAGGATGTGATGTATCTGGATGAACAGGACAAGGCCTGGCAACCGGGCAAACCCAAGTCCTCGTCCGCTGGACGATTTGATTATGGGCCGGAGCTGACAGTTATTCCGCATCCGAATCTCTGGTCCGGTGATTGGACCGGCGAAATCACAGGCCCCCATTCGGCTCGGCTGACGAGTCCCAAAGACGACGCGGCCGGCATTCAACTAGTCCGCGACTTTCAATTGGCGGGAAGTGGGCCTGAATCTGCACAGGCTCCCTGGCACCTTGTCTGCAAACAGACGATTCACAACATCTCGAAGGAGGTGTGCGAGGTCTGCCACTGGGGACGCTCGTTCTCGCCAGGAGGAGGCATCTGCTTGATTCCATTAGGGGATCGCCCCAGCCGATTTCCCTCGAAATACGCGATCTATGAAGAAGGAGCGATCATCAATGTGAGAAACACGGATGAGAAAATTCGGGAGCGGGATGGATTCCTGGAAATCCTGGCTCCCCCGAGAAAGCCCAAGCTCGGATTTGATTCCACGGCAGGATGGCTGGGGTACCTGATGCCGAACAACACACTCTTCGTGAAGCGATTCGCGACTTTTCCTGATCGCGTCTACAACGAAGCCGCAGGCCTGACATTGTCGGTCTGGTACCCGACTGGGCCACGCATCGAACTGGAGCCGATCGGACCTCGTGAAAGATTGAAGCCGGGTGATTCCGCGTCCTTCACGGAAGACTGGTGGGTCCTGCCCTATTCATTTCCGAAAGCCGGGGAACAGGTCGACTTGAAGGAACTTTCAAAAGTCGTGACATCGAAGCTTGCGGCTGGTCCATCGCCCGCAGGCCAATAACCGTTTGAGTATTGTTTCGCTCGTGAACTCTGACAGGGAGTGACTCCGATGATGCAGCCACATTTGACAATGCAGTATGTGGTGGTACTCGGTTTCTTGATCACAGCGGTGATGGGTGTATCCGCTGCGGATGACGCCAATGAAGACGCGATCAAGAAAGACCGCAAGCGAATCGAAGGGACTTGGACAATCGTAAGTTTAGTCATCAACGGGAATTCATCGACGGTCGACGCGGGAAAGATGATTGTCGTCAATGGTGCCGATGGCTCCTGGAATCTGACAGTTGACGGTCAGGAAATCGTTCAGGGAACAACAACGATCGATCCTTCCAAAAAACCAAGACGATCGACATTACGCCGAATACAGGTGATGACAAAGGGAAGGTTTACCAGGGAATTTACGAAGTGGGAGACGACATTCGGAAACTGTGTTTCGCCCCCACTGGTAAGCCACGACCTACGGAATTCACTTCCGCAACTGGGAGTGACCACATTTTGGTAATGTTTGAACGGGTCAAGAAATGACTGCCGCAGAGCCCGTCACCTTCTATCATTTGTGGGATACGTGTTTTTCTAGACCGACCAATTTACCACGATGGAATCGAGGGATTACGACTGACGGCGTTGCATCATGCGATCTATGCAATGATGTCCCGAACCACCGAACCGTGGACGTCCGTCAGCCGGTGGTCGCGTCCTGCATGGCGAAATGTCAGGTGCTCGTGATCGAGTCCGAGCAGGTGCAGGATCGTGGCGTGGAAATCGGGCATGGTGACTTTGTTTTCGACCACGTAATAGCCGAACTCATCCGTCTGTCCGTATGTCATTCCGCCGCGAATTCCTCCCCCTGCCATCCAGATGCTGAAAGCATGCGGGTGATGATCACGTCCATCGTTGCCCTGCGCGGCTGGAGTTCTGCCAAACTCGGTTGCGAAAACAACCAGTGTATCTTCCAGCAGACCGCGTGATTTCAAGTCGGTCAGCAGGGCTGCGATCGGTTGATCCACGCGCCGGGCATTGGTCGTGTGGTTGTTTCGCAAATCTCCGTGAGCGTCCCAATAATTCCTGGGGTAACTGAAATTCACTTGTACGAACCGAACCCCCGCCTCAAGACACCGTCGAGCCAACAGGCATTGACGTGCATACTCGTCTGTGGGATCCGTTCCAACTCCATACAGCGCCTGAGTCGCGGCAGACTCGCGTTCCAGATCCATCACGCCATGTGCTTCCGACTGCATCCGGTATGCCAGCTCAAATGACGCGATACGTGCTTCAAGGCTTGGGTCACTGCCGACGCGCTGCATATGTTGCCGGTTTCGACGTGCCAGCAGATCTAGTTGCAATCGCTGCATTCCTGCAGACTCACCCGGAATCAGATCCGACAACATGGCGTCTTTAACGTTCGTGCTGCCATCGCCAATTCGTGTCCCCTGAAACGTTGCCGGAAGAAACGCCGATCCATAATTCTGAGCACCGCCGTGATACAGCGACGGGCTGAGGCTGAGGAATCCCGGCATACTCTGGTTTTCAGTTCCCAGCCCATACAGTGTCCAGGCCCCCAGGCTCGGTCGCGCAAACACACCACTTCCCGTATTGACATTCAAAAGCGCCGGGCCGTGTGAGACTTGATCTCCACCGTTCATCGAACGGATGACACAAATATCATCAATACACCCCGCAATCTTGGGAAACAGGTCGCTGACGGGAATGCCACTCTGACCATATTTCTGAAACTTCCACGGCGACGCCAGCAGGTTGCCCGTGGGTGCGAATTCAAATTTCGGCTTGGCGATCGGCAGTGGCTGCCCATTCATTTCTGCCAGCTTTGGCTTCGGATCGAACGAGTCCACATGCGACACACCGCCGTGCATGAATAGAAACACAACTCGCTTCGCTCGGGATGGAAAGTGCGGTGGTTTGGGTGCCAGCGGCGACACCGCTTGCTCATTTGCCGCTCGGGACACGCTCGCTGCCATTCCCAGCAGTGCGATGTGACCAAACCCGCAGGCGGAACTCTTCAACCAGTCACGGCGGGAAAGTGGTACTGGATTCATGATGATTACTCCACGTAGAGAAACTCATTGGAGCAGAAAAGCAACTGACAATAGGACTGCCATGCAGCGCGACGAC
>CAIWEX010000342.1 GCA_903911795.1 uncultured Schlesneria sp. | reverse complement strand
GTGTCGCGCAGGCGATCAAGGCCGAGCAGGAACAGGTCGCGAAGTGCTCGTACGATTTCCCGGACGTTGATTTTCGATTGCCCGACAATGCGGTCTTCGAAGACAATCGGAGTTTCCACAAGTCGACCGCCGACTCGTTCACATCGATACAGCATCTCTTCCTGAAATGCGTAGCCGCGTGACCGAAATCGATCGAAGTCGACCTGTTTCAGTTTGGAAATTCGGTAACAACGGAAGGCACCGCTGCAATCGTGAATTCGTAGTCCCAGCAAGACTCGCGAATAGAGATTGATTCCCTGGCTCATGATGTGCCGTTTTGGGCTCCAGCCAATGATATCTCCGCCAGGAACGTAGCGGGAGCCGATGCCGACGTCTCCTACGGCCATGCAACCGCGCACGGCTGCCAGATGGCGTGGATGGTGGCTGAAATCGGCATCCATATTCAGCACAAATTCGTAACCCTGATCGATGGCCCACTTCAAACCGGCAAGTGTCGCGGCTCCCAGCCCTTCCTTTGCTGTCCGCAGTAAGAGCAGAACGCGTGGGTCACTACTGCCGAAATCTCGAGCGATTTGAGCTGTACCATCGGGCGAGTTGTCGTCAACAACCAGTATGTCCGCTTCGGGGAGTGCCTCCAGAATCATCGGAATGAGGCGTGAGATGTTCTCACGCTCGTTGTAGGTGCAAACCGTGACCAGAGTTCGCCCTGAATTTCGATCGGATTGCAACAATTCTGAGGACATTACGTGTTCCGTAGTGTTTTGAGGCTTCAGCGAATGTTGAGTGGTAACTTGAACCCGGACGGCGGTCAAGTCTTAAGTCGCCTTCGCCAAGGGCGTAAAACTCTCACCTTGCCGAAATGTCCCAAATCCGTTAATCCATTCCAGGAATGGGGTTGGTGTTGCCGCGTAATGTTCGCTGGTTTGTCTGTGGCATGGTCGGTATACTTCGTGCACAGCAGTTTCCGTAAACTGCTCGCTGCGTCAGTTCGTTGTTCGCTGATGTTGATGGATTTCGAAGACATGGATCTTGTTGGGCTACACTCGTCGGTCGCCAGAGCGGACCGGTCGAAGATTCGATTTGGGGGTG
Organism: uncultured Schlesneria sp.; assembly: GCA_903911795.1. Lineage (GTDB taxonomy): Bacteria > Planctomycetota > Planctomycetia > Planctomycetales > Planctomycetaceae > Schlesneria. The sequence continues at coordinate 11,577 of CAIWEX010000342.1, read as the reverse complement.
GCGGAGCTTCGAGCCTTCTCGATGCTGATTTGCCACGCGCGACATGGAGGTTACCCTCGGCATGACATTGAATTCGAGTAGCCGACCGGATGCAGTTCTGGAATCCTCCAGCGGGTGGAGTCGTCGGACGCGTTCGCTGCTGGGCGTTCAGGTGATCGCAACGGGTTCGTATCTGCCTGATAACGTCGTAACCAATGCCGACCTGCAGTCGCGTTATGGATTTGATCCAGAATGGATCGAACAGCGAACAGGAATCCTGGCACGCCGCCACGTTGTTCCAGGTCAAGCAACGAGTGATCTCTGTATTGAAGCTGCCAGACGAGCCATGCGCAATGCGCACGTCTCTCCGCGCGATATCGACCTGATCGTGGTTGGCACGTTTACACCTGACTATCAGTGCCCGACCACGGCCAACATGGTTCAGGAAGCCCTGGGAATTGATGCCCCGGCGATGGATGTGCATGCCGCCTGCTCGGGGTTTGTTTACGCCTTGTCGACCGCAACGCAATTTGTGGCGACCGGGAACAGCAAAATGGCTCTGGTGATTGGCGGTGACTGCAACAGTCGCATCGTCAACCCGGAAGAAATGAAGATTGCACCGCTGTTCGGTGACGGGGCCGGTGCGGTGATTGTGACCAAGGGAGATGCACATCAAGGATTGATGTGTTACCAGTTGGGTTCTGATGGTGGTGGCGGTTCGATGCTTGATCGGCCTGCCGGGGGAACTCGAAATCCGATCACTCATGCCGATCTGGATGCGGGACGACAGTACCTGCAGATGGATGGCCGCAGCGTTTTCAAGTGGGCCGTACGTGCGGTAACGGACAGCATTGAACTGGTGCTGCGCAAGTCGGGGCTCTCGGTCCACGATGTGGAGCTGTTTGTTCTGCATCAGGCGAACATCCGGATCATCAACAACGTAGCTGAACAACTGGCAATTCCTCCGGAAAAGCTGTTCAACAATCTGCAGGACTACGGCAACACGTCCGGCGGTTCGATTCCGATTGCTCTCGATGAAGCGGTGCAAGCAGGTCGAATCGACCGTGGTGATACGCTGTTGATGTGTGGTTTTGGTGCCGGACTGACCTGGGGAACGTGCCTGTTCCGCTGGTAGGCTGATCGAAAGACTCCGATTGTGACCGGGACTGATGCCCCGTCGACTTCTTCGACGGATCCATTGATGACAGAGCCATCTGAGGTTCTGCGCCGCACTTTCGGATATCCCACGTTTCGAGGATCGCAGGAAGCGATCATCCGCCGGACGCTGCAAGGGCAGCATTCACTGGTGATCATGCCGACCGGCAGCGGGAAATCGCTCTGCTATCAGATTCCCGCGATCATGCAGAACCAGGAGAGTGACCCGGATGGCCTTCCGCCGCTGACACTTGTCCTTTCGCCATTGATTGCTCTGATGAAGGATCAGGTCGACGCGCTGAAGTCGCGTCAGATCGATGCGGCGTTTATCAATTCATCGCTGACGTCAGAGCAGCGTCAACAGCGTTATCGTGATGTCTCTGCCGGGCGTTACCAGTTACTGTATGTCACTCCAGAACGATTTCGAAAGCCCGAGTTTCTGGACGTGATCGCCCGGCGTAAGGTCGTTTTGCTGGCGGTCGATGAAGCCCACTGTATCAGCGAATGGGGGCATGACTTTCGACCGGACTACACTCGGGTCTTGGAATTCCGCGAGCGACTGGGACATCCGACCACGATCGCGTTGACGGCCACGGCAACTCGCGAAGTGCGTGCAGACATCCTTCGTCAACTCGGTCTGCCGGACGACACGGCGACGTTTCTGGAAGGAATCGATCGCCCTAATCTGGCACTCGATGTGCGTGAGGTCTGGGGGGATGATGACAAGCTGAAACAGATCCAATCGATCCGAGAACTCTACAAGGATGATTCTGGCAGCGGGATTGTTTATTTCACACTGATTCGCACTCTGGAGCGATTCAGCGATCAGTTGCGGCAGTTACGAGTTCCCCATGTCTGCTATCACGGTGATCTGGAGCGACAGCAGCGTCGACGCATTCAAAACGAGTTTATGCGGGGTGATTGTCCACTGGTACTGGCAACAAATGCGTTTGGGATGGGGATCGACAAGCAGGACATCCGCTACGTGATTCATGCCGAGATTCCCGGATCGATGGAATCGTGGTATCAGGAAATCGGCCGTGCAGGTCGCGACGGCCTGCCCGCCGACTGTGTCCTGTTGTACGACGAGGCGGATCTGACGACGCAAATGGAGTTCATCCGTTGGAGCAATCCCGATGCGGAATTCTATGAGCGGGTCTACGATCAACTCGAACGTAACAAGGAGCAGGTTGACGCTTTCGGCCTGGAGTGGTTGCGCGAGAAGTTGCACGCTAAACAGATTCACGACCGGCGTCTGGAGTCTGCCCTGGCGATGCTGGAGCGGCACGGTGCAATCGAAGGGACCTGGGAGCCGATGCGGTTGACCGTGACTGGCCCCCTGCCCTCGGAATTGTCTGATGCCGATCGACTGAAGGAAAAACTGCGTCGTGATCAGCAGAAGTTATTGTCCCTGGTCCAATTCATCCGTCACGAAGGTGATCGCCGGGATTTTCTGCGTGCCTATTTCGGTTAGTTCGCGCGCCACCCCCCGTTCGGCGCGGGTCTCCCGACGCTGTTCGGCGCGGGTCTCCCGACCCCGCCGAAACAACCGACCGAAGGTCTCCTCTTCAATTCCATGAAGGGTAGACATTGGCAGTACGACTCCTTTTCGTCATCGAAAACCAGAAATTTGGGCAGAACGATGGGGGGCAGAACGATGAGGAGTCACGATTCAGATCTCGACATCGTTCTGCCCCCCATTGTTCTGCCCACATCCGACCGTCCCGATTTTGATTCTGTCGGGCAAAAGGATGTTCCCGATGCCTCTCAATCGGATACAATCCGTGAGAATTTTGATCCTGTCCCAACACTGACCACAGGATTGGCGTAATCCCCATTGAGGGTTACACCATGCTCAAAACGATGACCGAACCGGATCTGGAGTTGGAATCGGACGACTTGGCCAGCGCGGTGAATGAATCGCGCCTGGTGGAAGAGGCGCGCCGTGGCAACCGACAGGCATTCGGTGAACTGGTGATGCGTTATGAGCGGCGTTTGATCCGCGTCATTCAGCAATTCGTCAAGAGCCCGGAATTGGCGGAAGATCTGGCTCAGGAAACCTTTATGAAGGTTTACGAACGGCTGGATCAGTTCGATCCATCCCGTCGGTTTGGCCCATGGCTGTTCCGGATCGGAGTGAATCAGACGTTGGACTACATCCGGCGGCGGAAACGTCGCGGCTGGTGGTTGTTGTTCACGGACCGAAATTCGGAAAAGTCACCTGATCCCGAGATCGTTGATCCTCGCCAGGCGATGGACCTGCAGCAGGAAGTCGAAGCGGTTCTGGAACAGATCCCCGAGAATTACCGTATTGTATTGATGCTGCGAGACTTGCAGAACTTTTCGACATCCGAAATCGCCACCATGCTGGACCGGAAAGAAGCGACCATCCGGTGGCGATTGGCGGAAGCCCGCAGCATGTTTCAAGAGATCTGGGTAAAGCGCCGCGATTCGACATCGAGTCCGGTGCCGGTTCCCTCCGGGGGAACGCCCGCAGCGTAGCGAGGAATTGCCTCCAGATCATCCGAATGCGTCGGCGTCCGGTGATAGTAGAGGTTTGATGTCAGCAAGGGTGTGATTATGAACTGTCAACAAGCCAGTCGGCTGCTTCCACTCTGGGTCGGTCACGACTTGCCCGACGCCTCGGAATCAGAAGGTTTGCGGGCTCATTTGAAGCACTGCCCGGGCTGTTCATTGCTGGCCCGGCGACTGCAGGAGGGGTTGGAGGCACTCCAGTCGATCTCGTCCGCGTCGCTGTCAATGGCAGGTGAACGTGCCAGCCTGTGGCCTCGTCTGGCCACAATGCTGAAAGAAGTCCCTCGACGGCGGGATCAGTTCAACGGATGGATTCCGGCCGCTGCGATGGCCTTGGCGGCAAGTGTGATGATCGCAGTCTCGATCATCCAGGTCCGCCCCGAACTGGGTGCCTCGCTTCAGATCTCATGGGAAAACGAACGCGATCTGTTCAAGACAGACGCCCGATTCGCCCCCGGCAGCAGAGACCGGGAACTGAACATCCCAGGCCTGGTCGCCGGTCAGGTCGTCGAACAGCCCGATTTCTAATTGCGCAGTAATCGTCGAAGGCCACGTTTTTTTGGGGTTCGCTCGGATCATATAGAGCGACGGGCAACGGGAATTCGGCCCGTTGGGCTACTTGTGTGGCATTGTGTAGTGGATAGCTCCAGACGCTCTATACTACTAACGGTTGAAATTTGCGTGGGTAGTGACCGGCACCTGTGTTGGTCGGGTCTAACTCTGGTTAGGTCGTTGAGGCACCCACATAAGAAAGAACCAAAGGGCCCACAGCAGTCCAGCGATCGAGTTTCCGATCAGGCCAATAGAACCACCCATCGCAACGCCGCTCAGTGCTGAAAGCAGAACGAACACGACTATTACAGGTAGAGCAGTCCAGAGCTGGGGTTAAAACAATTTCCAGGGGCATCGCAGAATCGCAATTCTGATGAGTGCAATGCAAAAGAGAAGTACCCAGAAACCAATCCCAAGAATGTCTGACAATTGCATAACCGACTCCTGTCATTCAATCGCACGCCATCACCAGCGAGACTACCCCCGCCTTCCGGCGCCGTGGAAGAAGTCACGCAGTCACGCATTACCCTCTCCTCAAACGAACACGCCCCGGTTTATCGCCAGGGCGGTTCTCATTTGCAAGACGAGACTACCGGGCGTCGTCGCCGGGCTTCTGGTGTAGTAGCGGTCGCTCGCCTCCCCGCTTCATTGCGACAGTCTCGCCCGATTAATCCCCACCAACACCTTTGCGTGGCTTGCGCAAGAGTTTAAAACTGGTAATTATGGGTGATTGCAAAGAAACCTCTGTACTCCTCCGTGCCCACTGTGGTGGATCTTCCCCCTGTCCCAGTTTGGCATGAATGCGGTTTACCACAGAGGGCACGGAGGGGCACAGAGAGTAATTCAGAGGGACAGGCGAGGACGGTCCGTTCGCTCGCCCAGGTTCACCGCTGAGGCTGCGATGTGATCACTTACCTCTGCGACGTAGTCGCCGAAGTCCTTGTACAGCGAAGGGACCAGTTCAATCCCTCGGAATACGCCAAGGCAAATCATTCCTCGAAGGCGAATCTGATCAAGGCTGAGTATGTTTTTCGAATGCCGCGCACTAATTCTCAAAATTGTGCAATTTAAGTTATGTAGTAGTGTGTCGTGAAATGTGATTGAGATAATAGTTTGAAAAGTATATATGCGGGTGGTGGATAGTCGTGGTTCGCTCCGCGAACCAACGTCTTGGGATTGATCGGCTATTCGGGACGAATGGAGTATTTGGAGCAGCGGTGAACGGACGCGTTGGTTCGCGGAGCGAACCACGACTATCTTGATGGACGCGAATTCCGCTAGTAGCCGATGCACAATTGCAGGGGATTCAAGATCACGGAGCTGCAGCCGTTCTTGGCTTCGGGTAAGGACGATTGTAGAATCGGCAGTCAGTTCGAAGAGGAGATTGTCTGAATTCCAGCAGATGACGCGTTGACCGGCGACGAGCATTCTCAAGGTACAATTCCATCAATGTTTGACCCCTACCGCAAATGGCTTGGCATTCTTCCCAAGGACCAGCCACCGAACCACTACCGATTGCTTGGTGTCGAACTGTTCGAGGATGATCTTGATGTCATCGAAGGGGCTGCGGATCGTCAGATGGCATTCGTACGCCAATACCAGTCAGGTGAACATGCCAGTGATGCTGCAAAGATCCTGAACGAAGTGGCTGCGGCGAGGCTTTGCCTTCTCAAGCCTGCCACTAAAGTCGCGTACGACAAGAAGCTGAGGCAACAACAATCGACAGTCGCTTCCCCCGCTGAGCCTGAGAATGATGAACTGTCATTTTTGATTGACTTACCGTCCCGAGACAAAAGCAAAAAGTCGAAGTCGGCCAGGACCAAACCCGCTGATTCCCAGTGGCCCCTTTACCTCGTGATGGGCGGCAGCATCGCGGTGATTGCGTTCGTCGCGGTTGTTTTTCATCGACCGCAACCGAAGTCGCCACCAGCGAAGTCAGCCACAATTGCGGAAAAGGAAGCGGCCCGTTTGCCAGTCGCAGATGTGACACCTCGGCTGGCAGAAGCACCGAATGCCGATGCTGTGGCAGACACGAAAGCGACCACATCCGTAATCGAGGAAAAACCTGAAGCGTCTTCCTTGTCACAAAATCGGAATCTCCAGCCGGGTCTCATCAGGCTCGTCTTCGAAGGTATTTCGCTGGAGAAACAGATTCATGCACAGATTGATCCTCAGATCCAAACCAATTTCGGCGTGGGCGGCGCAGCCCCCGGGCTTCCTGTCGATGGATTCTCGATTCGTTGGTCAGGTGTTTTACGGATTCCTGAAACCGCGAAATACACCTTCCAATTCGATCACGATGACGGCGGACGATTGTGGATCGATGAAAAGCAACTGGTTGACAATTGGAATGGTGGCGTGCATCACGATTCGATCGAGGTTGATCTTGAAAAAGGTGATCATTCGCTAAAAGTCGAGTACTTTGAAGCCAATTACACTGCAGGGATCAATCTCTGGTGGAAGTCACCGACCATCCCTCTTGCCATTATCCCGACAACTGCGCTATTCCACGATTCCGCCCTGGCTGCAAAACTCGGAGTGGACCCTGCCCTCAAATAAACGAACCCGATACGACGGGTACTGACGGCACTTACGACGTCAGTCGTTCCCACTTTGATTGAAATCCGGGACGATCGAAGACTTCTGGATTAACCACGCCTTTCGGTCGTCGGTGTTGGAACAGGTCGATCAGGCCCTGGCAGGCTGTGCGGCCGATGTCGCGAAACAGTTCGTCTGTCCAGGCAATACAATGAGGTGCCAGCAGGACATTGTCTAACTCGGCAAATCGCGGGGGATGCGTCAACGGCTCATCGTTGAAACAGTCCAGTGCCGCTCCTGCCAGTCTTCCATTTGACAATGCATCAAACAGTGCGTCTTCTGCGACGATCCCACCTCGAGCAGTATTGATGAAATAGGCCCCGGGCTTCATCAGTCGCAGTTCACGTTCGCCGATCAGGTTTCGTGTCTGGTCGTTCAATGGGCAATGCAGCGACACGAAGTCGGACTGCGTTAACAATTCATCGAGCGATACGAGTTTCGCACCGTGAGCCGCCACCGCTTCCGCGGTGGTGAACGGATCGAAGACCAGCGGCGTATTCATTCCGAAACCTGACAGCATCTTGACCAGCGAACGACCGATCCCGCCGAAGCCAACGACTCCCAATGTGCGTTCGCGCAATTCACATCCCATGTATTGACTGCGATCATTCCAGCGAGCCTCGCGGACCAGTCGATCTTTCATGCGGAAGTGATGCGTCAGGGCGAGCATCCAGCCGACGGTTGCTTCGGCAACGGGACGATCGACGGCACCTGTAGTGATCAGTAAGGCGACATCGGCCGCAGTACAGGCAGCGACATCGACGCTGTCGTACCCGACCCCGAATCGAGCGATCGCCAGCAGTTCATTGGCGGAAGACAAACTTCGGGCGGTCACTTTGGGAGTCAGCACGATCACACCGTTGACGCCAGATAATTGATCCGGCTGGATCTCGGCAAAGTGTTCGGCGAAGTGACTCACGGCGATGCCCGAGACGTTGTCAAACAGGCTTAGCCCGACATCGCGATACTTGGGAACTCCGCCGGGGCCGCGAAAATCTGCCGTCAGTGCCACTTGAAATGGTGCGTTCATCGCCAGGGGTTCCCTTCCACAGTTGCGCATCGTTCATCGACAATGATTCGTTCGGGCCTGGGGCCGGCATAGACCCAGAGCATCTCCATCGGCCCGTTGGATTCGTTAATGAAATAGTGGACTCGGCCACGCGGCTGCAAAGCCGTTGCACCGTCACTCATGGAGTATCGTCGCCCCTCAACGATACAGGTGGCGGTCCCGGAGATGATGCAGATCGATTCGTCAAAGTCATGCACGTGAGCTGGCAATCGTCCCCCTGGCTGGAACAGGCCGTACCCACCGCTCATTTCAATTCCCGGGACCAGCTCTTCGTTGAAGCAGTCGATGAATTCGGTATTCGGACCTGCCGCCCCGCGCTTGGCTGTGAAGAATCGGTTGATTCGTTCAGCACCCGGTTGGCCTGTCGAATCATCAGGGAGCATGCGGCGCGAGAAGAACTTGTCGATCAACTGGCGGCCGGGTGTATCAGTCGCCATCGCGATATGCAGCACGGCCGATTCGGTTGTCGACGGATTGCGGGCCGAATGAGCCAACCCCGGTGGAATGACCGCATTATCCATCCGCTTCAGTGCATATCCACGCCCTTCGACTTCCACGGTGATCGATCCGCCGAGGAGCGTGATCGATTCAGTAAAGGTGTGCAGATGGTAAGGAAGGACAGCTCCCGGCGCAAATGTGACGATTCCGGTCGTCAGATTCTTCGCCTGATTATGGATTCCGACCAGACATTCAAAGTTAACTCCGCGAGCGATCTCAACCTTGGGACCGCTTCCCACGGCATTCATCACTTCCGGTCGGTCAGGACGCATCGATTCCGGTGGTTTCGCAAGCGGTGCCGGCTTGGCTGCGGGAGCCGACCAGTCGGGAGTTAATGAGGAGCGAATGGACATGTCACGGCCGACCGAGGCGAGCGTGGCTTTCAGCGAACGCAATAACAGTCCACTGTCCATCCCCAGTCCCAGAGCCCGAAACCCTTGTGACTGGCGTTCGTGCAGGTTGTCGATGCTGGTCGCGATGACACCGCAATGTTTTCCTGCACCGCGAATCACGTCTTTCATCTTCAAGATCTGCTCGGCAACTCCGGGGCCTTCCCATTGCCCACGGAACCCGGCGGTCGAGGAGTAGTCAGCGGGGCCGAACCAGAGCAATTCAACCCCGTCGACCTGGCACATCATCGGGACCTGCCGCGCCGTCGCAATCGTTTCGATAATCGGCACAACGAGGACATGTTCGTTCGCTTCGCTGGCGTGTTCGACAAAACACTGACCCCAGCAGGTCGCTCGTTCCGCCCCGATTCCGCGCAGCCCGTCGGTGGGATAACGAGAATAGGCGACCGCCTGTTTCAACTGTTCTGCGGTTTCAATCCATGGGATGACGATTCCGTCGGCTCCGATGTCGAGTGCCCGCTTGATCAGACTGCCGTTCAGTTCCGCGATGCGAACGAGTGCGACCGTGTCGCTGCGAACGGTCGCTCGCAGGTGCTCCACGATTTCTTTCCAGTCGAGATGCCCATGCTCGGCATCAATCACAACCCAGTCGAGGCCCAGAGCAACGGCCATTTCCGTGACGGTCGGGGACTCGAGTGTCACCCACATCCCGTATACAGGCTGATTCGCAGCCAGTTTACGACGCAAGGCGCGAATTGCTGAGGTCTTCATGAATGGTTCCGGTTCGTTCGTGGAGCGGCACGCGAGTTGGAAAGCGAATAATCTCTGATATCACCCACGACATCGTTGTCAGATTCGATCCATCAGCCGGAACGCGTTAGCGTCCGGTTCAAACCGAGGGCCGGCGCCTGACGGCAGATGGATGCACCCAAAATGCTATTCGTGAGAATGCCGTAGTATTTACTTCAGTTGACGATGTCAGGGCAATCTCGAATCACAGGACTACAAAATCACCATCGCGTCTCCGTAGCTGAAGAAACGGTACTCTTCGCGAATTGCTTCTTCATAGGCATGTCGAATCAGGTCGACGCTGGCAAACGCACTGACCAGCATCAAGAGTGTGGATTTCGGCAGATGAAAGTTTGTCACCAGGACATCCACCACGCGGAAGGCGTAGGGTGGCCGGACAAACAGGCGGGTTTCACCCTGCCACGGCTCAAGCGGATCATGAGCTTTCGCAGCGGATTCGAGCGTACGCAGGCTTGTTGTCCCGACAGCAACGACGCGACCATTGACGGATCTGGTTTGCTGAATTGCCGCGACAGTCTCAGGGGGAAGATCACACCATTCGGAATGCATCACATGTTCGTCGAGATTCTCCACGGCAACGGGACGAAACGTCCCCAGACCGACATGCAATGTCACTTCGGCTCGATTGATCTGCTGAGCCCGGCAACGTGCCAGTAGTTCTGGGGTGAAGTGCAACCCCGCAGTCGGCGCGGCGACGGAACCAGGATTCGACGCATAGACAGTTTGATACCGCTCCCAATCGTTCGCATCGGCAGTCTTTCGGTCGAAATAAGGTGGCAACGGCAGTGTGCCGAACTTCTGGAGTAATTCGACAGCCGACTCCGGCCGAGAGGGAGTGAACAGAAAAACACCTTCAGCTTCTCGGGCGATCAATTCCAGGCTCAGTTCGCTGCCGTCGCCTGCCGTCACAGTGACCGATTCGCCCGTTTGCAGGTACCCGCGCGTCTGGCCGATCAGTTTCCAGCGACCTTGAGGATCGTTCCCCAAGTACAAGCCTTCCCATTTCCCTCCTGTGGCAGCCCGGTGTCCGACCAGGCGAGCCGGAAGGACTCGCGTGTTGTTCAGGATCAGGCAATCGTGCGGGGCGAGCAGGTCTGGCAGGTCTTGGATCGATTTGTGAGAGATTTCGCCGGTTGATCGGGAAATCACCATCAATCGTGAGGCATCACGCGTAGGAAGCGGCACCTTGGCGATCAGGGATTCGGGCAGGGTATAGTCGTAAGTGGAAAGTCGGTCGAAGTCCTGCACGTTCAGCCTGCAAAAGTCGATGGTAAAGAATTGAGATCAGGATCGAGATGGTACATCGAGACCGCTTTCGATCAAATCCCGATCTGTCGATCTGATTGGCTGACCAGCCCATTTTGGCCGGAACGCGCGAGCGCCCGGTTCGATGGAATTCCCGACCGGGATCACCGACCGTCCGCTGCTTCGAACAGGACATTCTTCCTATTATTCCCCTCACTCCCATCGGCCGAACCGTGGCACTTGAGCCGATTCCGATCGCCTTTTGCATCACCGAACTCGATCGGGGAGGTGCTGAACGGGCATTCACTCGGCTGATCCTGGGGCTCGATCGTCAGAAATGGTTGCCGAAGGTCTTTTGCCTGGGACCACACGGCTACTTCGCGGATCTGCTGGAAGCGGGCGACGTGCCGGTGGAATGCTTCGGTGCCCGTGGATTAGCCAGTTTCCCGCGACTGATCTGGCGACTGACTCGTTCGCTGCGACAGTTTCGGCCTCGCCTGCTGCAATCGTTTCTGTTCCACGGCAACATCGCTGGACGCTTGGCAGCACGGCTTGCGGGAATTCCTGTCGTCATTTCCGGGATTCGCGTGGCAGAGCGCCGCAGCCCCTGGTACGGGCGTCTGGATCGGTGGACGAATGGCTTGGTCGATCACAATGTCTGCGTCAGTCAGGGGGTCGCCGATTTTGCAATTTCCGAGACGAAACTGAAGCCCGGCAAGGTCTCTGTGGTTCCCAACGGAGTTGACTTCCGACTGTTTCACGACGCGATTTCAGCAGATCGTTCAC
>CAIWEX010000341.1 GCA_903911795.1 uncultured Schlesneria sp. | reverse complement strand
TCCTTTGGTCTTTCGATTCATCGAAAGGATCGACCGGCCCTTCAGGCCTCATGAAGTTTTGGGTCGGATCGATTCCAGGGCCTGAGGGCCCTGGCTGGGTGAACTACTGGCCCCGTTGGGCCGCATGCTCCAAGACCGTGGCCCATTCCTAATGTTGGAAATCTCGTTTTCAGGCAGATCCGGCAACTTCCGCTCAGTCTACTTTTGTGACGTGTTCGCTCTGGCCCTGTGTCCAGCACGTAGTGTGGCGGAGTACGCATCCGAGGTGGGACCAGCGGCGCGTCGCCGCGCCGGCCCACCATCAATCCTCAATGTTCGCTTCTGGTGGGCCGGCGCTCGAAGCGAGCTGGTCCCACCCTACGTTGAAAATGCCGATTGCCTTGGTTCGCGACGGACGACACTCAAAAACTGTCAGAAGCCAGCGGAACGACGTCGCCTTCGTGTTCGAAATTCGCGATCGGAAGATCCTCAGACTTGCGCTTGATGGGTCGCATCTGTGCGATCGAGGGTTCGACGACAAAGTCCTGGCCAATTTCGGGAATTGCGACAGGAAGATCCATGCTTGGCGGTGCCACAGCTGTGGCCCGAGACGACGACGGACGCTGCTGTCGTGGATCGTCGACCTTGATCTTCGTCGACTTGACTGGTGCGGCTTCCGTCTGCAGTCGGAAGCGGACATCGCCGATGGCGAGTTCGTCACCCAAAGTCAGACCAGCTTCCTTGCGAACGCGTGTGCCATTTACAAACACGCCATTCGTACTTCCCAGATCACGGATGACATACGAACTGTTGACTTGCGCAATACAACAGTGCTTACGTGAAATCTTGCGGCTGTGCGTCAACGAAGCATCGCAATCGGATTGGCGACCAATCAGGACGATCGCCTTTTCCAACGGGATTAAGCACAGCCCTGGATCGAGCGGGACAAGAAATGCCGACATGAGGTGGCCTCCGGAAGTGCAGTTCCTTTGCGAATATACGCAAGAAGATCTGTAAAGGGAATCCGTACCTTTGAATGTTAAAAAGTTTGTACAAAACTTCAGTTGAAATTCCCGCTTTAATTCGATCGGCAAAGGCCCAACGTACCGGACAGAAAAGAAGCAAGTTTCGCTGAAAACAGTAACGAATTGCGTGGCACTCCGTCGCCACTGATTCGGGACTCCAGATCCCTTTTCCTGCAAATACTGCCGAAGGACGAGCATTCCCCAAAAATTCGACAAGGTCGTCGCGGGGAAACGTCATCAAGGCCGCATGAGTCGTCATCAACTCGTCGGCCCCGTTCCGTTTCTGGCAACATACATTCTATGGTGGTTGCCCACCTTGCCTTCCATATGTATTGGGTGAATTCCCTTGTTTGTCAAGCCGTCTCTGACTGTTCCGGGAACTCGCTTCGGAAACATTTGACCGGCCAATCTTGCCGAACGGCGTCGTAACCGGTAAGTTCCGCCCAATCCCTACAGTCGATAAACCGGAATTCGGGTTGCCTCCTGGAAGTCCTGCCGGACAATTCCAGAAGTCGTGGTTGCTGGATGCGACGTCTCGAGTTTTGCGATTTCGTAGCGGTGATTTCCCCGTTCACGCGTACCGATCGAAAGGAGCTCAAGGATGAGCCAGCTCAGCGTGTTTTGGCCGGAAGAGTGTGACGTGTCATCAAATGACATGGTGGACGAACGGATGATTCTGCCATTTCCCCGTTCGCGATATGATGTCTCCCGTCCCCGAATGGATGTGATTACTCGAGCACGAACGTTGTTCGAAAACCGATCCTGCAAGCACTGCGGATACCCCGTCGTGGAACCGCTGGAACTGGATGACGGAATCGTCAATTCCAGCGGACGTGAGATTCCTGGTACCGCAACGCTGATTGGCTTTGAATGCAAATCATGCGAAGCGACCTGGACCATTTGAGCCTGGGCGGTTCTTGATCTACCATTCTTCTTGCGGGCTGCAAGTCCGCAAGAACAAAGAACAGGGTG
>CAIWEX010000340.1 GCA_903911795.1 uncultured Schlesneria sp. | reverse complement strand
GGGCCATCAGTTCACCCAGCCAGGGCCATTCGGCCCTGGAAATCAATGCAAAAACAGGATCTGAGGCCTGAAGGGCCGAAAATTCCGTTGGCCTTTAGACTCGTCAAAAGGAATGGCCGGCCCTTCAGGCCTCATGAAGATTTTTGGTGGGTTCAATTCCAGGGCCAAAGGGCCCTGGCTGGGTGAACGACTGGCCCTTTGGGCCTCTTGAGGAACATCATATCGGTATCAATGCCGAATCCGCCGACGCGCCCGCGAACATGCCCAATCATTTACCAGAGTTCCTCCCCTACGTATGCACCCCAAGGTGCGGGGGAACTACGTTCGGAAAGACTTCTTCGGCGCGGGTCCCGTCCACTGCCGGGGACAACGAGAGTTACTTTGCCTTTTTCGCTTTCGGCTCACAGTGCTTGAGGGCGATCAGAACATAAGCTGTCCCCAGGTCGGGATTACCTTCGTACCAGCGGTCGTTCTTGTTCAACCAGGCACCGTTGTCCTGCTGCAGGGTGAAAAGGTGCTCGGCCAGTTCCTTCCGCCAGTCGTGTTCCTTCCCTTGAGCATCCTTGACGGTGTCGAGATCCATCGTTGACAAGGCTTTGGCAAACATCTGGTGATAATACAGAACACCCTGTTGACCGAGTCCGGGGTTTTCTTCGACGGAATAGAACTTCGTGATCCACTCGATCGCAGCTTTCACGCGAGGATCTTCCGGCGTCAGCCCAGCGTAAATCATGCTCTTCAAGCCAGCGTAGGTCATGCTGCCATACGAGCGCAGGCCACCGTTGGCCGTGTTACCTGCTTGCGAGTTTCCACCAGCTGCCGGGGTGTAATAGAACCCACCATCGTTGACCAGTGTCGAAAACTTGGTGGTGTTGTGTTCGGTTTCCAAATTTTGACAGCGGGACAAGAACACAAGCGCTTTCTGAACTGCCGGATCATCCTTTTTTGCACCCGCCGCTTTCAAAGCGTCGAGAAAGAAGACCGTGTTGGAAAGATCGGGGCGATCCCCAGTTTTGCCGTAGCCTGCACCACCATATTTCGGGTCTGTCTTATCGGCCGATTCGGTGTCGTCCCACTGAAGCTTGCGCAGGTATTTGTCCGCCTTCGCAAGTGCCTCGGTGTACTTGCCATCTTTGTTGGCTTCGTGAATGGCCAGCATGGTGATCGAGGTTTCGTAGTTTCCGTGATGACTCTTCGGGGAATAGATCCCCCCGTCAGGCTGGCTGAACGACATGAGGTGCTTCAACCCCTTGTCGACCGCAGGGTCTGTCGCTGGAACCCCGCTGAGCAACAGCGAATAGATGACCAAGCCCGAAATCCCTGGAGATTCTGGCGAGGTCCAGCTTCCCCCCGTCCCCTGACTGGTTTTCAGAAAGTTGATCGCTCGCTCGCGAGCCTTGGCGAGTTCTTCCGGTTTAGGGCCGACCGTTTGAGCGTTTGACACACTCGTCCACGCCATCGAGACCGAAACCAGCGTTACGAACCAAACTCGTGAAGTCCATCGCGACATGCTGCACCTGAGTGAAAGAAAGTATCTGGCCGATCCGATATAGGATACGAAGGTCGACGAAGTTTGTTAAGGAGTCTGACCTGACGGGAGTCCATCTCCCATTTCAGAATGCAACTCACATGCCACCGGCGTTGTTGCTGGCATTGTAGAGATTGCCATATCTTCAATCGTTGGCGGTGTCGGTTTTTTCGACAGGAAAGTCGATTTCAGCGACTTCACTACGTCAGCAGCGGCAGGATCGATCTTTTCGCCTTGGCAAGCTTCAAAACTGCCATCGATTTTCCCTCCAGCGGATACGGTTCGCCCGCGTGCATGCGGTCCACAAGTTTATCGGTCGCGGTATCGAGAATCGGGTGCCAGTATTCGTGAGTCCCGTGCGCCGAAAGGTGGAATGGGATCGCTTCATTGTGCGAATTGAACAGGATCAGCAGCGTGTCGCCGGTAATATGCTTGCCACGCTCGTCGATCTCATCCAGCATCTGTCCTTCCAGCCGCATTCCCAGGCAGCGGGTGTAATGCTTGTTCCAATCGTGACTGGTCATCTCGACTCCCATCGGAGTCAACCAGAGAACGTCTCGAACAGATTCGCCGCGGATCGGACGGCCCTGAAAGAAGTGTCGACGCTGCAGAACCGGTTGTTCACGCCACAAATGGATCACGCGTTTCACAAATTCCAGGAACGATTCTTCGCGTTCGGTCAGTCGCCAGCGCAACCAGCTTAGAGGCGAGTCCTGGCAATAGGCGTTGTTGTTCCCCCCCTGCGACTGGCTGAATTCGTCGCCACTGCGGATCATCGCGACCCCTTGTGACAGCAGTAGTGTCGCCATGAAATTGCGCTTCTGGCGTTCACGCAAACTCAGCACGGCAGAATCGTTTGTCGCCCCTTCGACACCGCAATTCCAACTGATGTTGTGGTTGTCACCATCTTCGTTGTTCTGACCATTCGCCTCATTGTGTTTGTCGTTGTAGCTCACCAGATCCTGCAGCGTGAATCCATCGTGCGACGTGATGAAATTGATGCTGGCGTAAGGACGGCGACCATTATGCTGATAGAGATCGCTGCTGCCGCACAGCCTCGTGGCAAATTCGCTGGCCGTATGACCATCTCCTCGCCAGAAACGACGAATGCAATCGCGGTACTTGCCATTCCATTCCGTCCACAGCACCGGGAAGTTTCCGACCTGATAACCTCCAGGCCCGACATCCCAGGGCTCTGCAATCAGCTTGACCTGCGACAGCACCGGGTCCTGATGAATGATATCGAGGAATGAACCGAGTCGATCAAACTCGTGATGGTCGCGAGCCAGTGCGGCGGCCAGATCGAACCGGAAACCATCCACATGCATTTCCTGAACCCAGTAGCGCAGACTGTCCATCACCAGTTGCAGGACTCGCGGATTCTGCATGTTGAGCGTATTGCCGCAACCCGTGAAATCCATGTAGTGCCGATGATCATTGTGGACCAGCCGGTAATACGAGGCATTGTCGAGCCCCTTCATCGACAAGGTGGGGCCGAGGTGGTTCCCTTCACAGGTGTGGTTGTAAACGACATCCAGGATCACTTCGAATCCATTGCGATGCAGCGTTCGCACCATTCGCTTGAATTCGTTGACCGCTGCCTGCGGGGCTTTGTCTGTCGCAAACCGCAGATCCGGGGCAAAGAACCCCAGGGTGTTGTAGCCCCAGTAATTCGTGCGATCTCGGTCGACCAGGAACCGCTCGTCGAT
>CAIWEX010000339.1 GCA_903911795.1 uncultured Schlesneria sp. | reverse complement strand
GCAAAAACAGCCGTACCGTTGTTAGCGTCTCTTTCGCATCACAAATTCGTCGGGCCGCCTCGAAGGATTCGTGCGACTCTTCGAGCTGGACATGAAACCCGTCCCGTGCGCGTCGTAGAAAGCCTCGCAAGAGCTTGAAGTAATCAACAACGGTACTTCGGGGTACCGTCTCGGGACGGCCTGTGCCCAGATAATAGACGACGAACAGGTCGAGAGTGGCCCCGTCCCCAGACATCGACCACGCATTGACTTTCGCAGCTGGAATTTTTCCGCGGCCACCGGTCGCGTGATAGCAGACCTCTGACCCATCCGATTCGTTATGCTCGTTGAGAAGCTCCAGTACGAGCTCGGTAAAGGAGTCTTCCCGCATTTGTGGATTCTCATCGTTACCGGCCTTTAACATAACTTCTTGGTGCAGGTCGTTTGCAAACTGCTCTGTATGGGTCAGAGGATCACTCATCACTTATCCATTCTCACGGTTGCGGAGCACAGTTGATGACAGACAACGTGTCCTTGAGTTCCGAACTGCTCATCATAAACGCCGCACACGCGGCGATTGCCAGACCGTAGGTTATGTCACAGACACCAGGGGGGAGTATTCCCTCTGTCAGTGCCGGGAATGCATCAGTTACATGAAGTGAAGTTTCGGACCGCACGACATAGCCACGATCGGCATAACGGGCGGCATGAACGTCAACGTAGCCAGCCTGAAGCAGTCCATCCTCTAATGCTTCTCTATATGTGACATCGGCTTTCAGCGCGGATCGAAGTGAAGCGACGAGTCCCGGCAATGTCTCACCAATCCCCTCGCGGATATCCAGAGCGACGACGTGCAGAATTAGAATCGGCCACAAATGGCTGTCCAGCTGCCGTTCACTGCTGATGCGCACCACTTGTGGCTGTTTAGAAATGGTTGTCTTGACTTCAACCGCACCCCCGTCAAACTGAAAATCCTGATGTGCTTGTTCAGCTCCCTTCCACCCGATAGCGGCTGACGGACCAAGTGCTGGCAGCAAATGCTCACGTAGAAAATAGAGTTCCCCCCACAGGCCTCGCTGGGCTTCGTCGGACAGCCCTTCTGGAGAAATTGTCAGAAACTTCTGCCAACGAGCCAGTTGACCGAGGAACGCGGATGACTGCTCCGCCGGGGTTGCTGCTTCGGACACACGCCGTACCAAGTCTTCAGCCAGCGAGCTGAAAACGTCACGGAAACGCTCGTCCTTCAGCACCACTCCGAAATACTCATCGACCCCGAACTTCAGAGTCAGCGGATCAAGCCCCTTACAGCTCGGCCATTGTCGCCGGGCGGGAACCGAAGCGACTGGTAGCCGCAGCAGCACTGCGCGTCGATGGGATGCGATTTCGACGGCTGCAAACAGTGGGCAGCCGACCTCCGGCCGGGCCAGGCGTAACAGCCATCCTGCTGCGTCGGACTTTCCAGCCGCGGCATCACTGTCCATCGCAGTCCACAGGTCATTCATCGCCGTCGGCATAGTCGTTGTCCTGGAAAGTGTCCTGCCAGACGCGATTGACTCGGTATTCGACGGCTCTGGCCGTGTGGCTGGAAGGAAAGCTGAACGCCAGACCCATGAATGGATCGCG
>CAIWEX010000338.1 GCA_903911795.1 uncultured Schlesneria sp. | reverse complement strand
TGTCGATCTTTTTCATCTGGTCCAGAACCAGATCGTAGAAGCTTCGCATCCGTTTGACGTCCATCTCCAGAATCTGCAGGTGGACCATTTCGTTATTCTGAACAGTTGCCAGCGAGATTTCGCGTTCAAACTCAGTGCGAGTTTCTGCTTCGCGTGCGCTCGCCTGATACAGGTTCTGCTCGGCCATCACGCGCAATCGCGGCCCCATTTCGCGTTCACGCATTTCTTTACTGGAACTGGAAACCGCCTTCGACCGATCAGCAAACCAGCGTTCGGTTGAGGCGATTCGGTCTTCCAGTTGACGCACAACCGGGTGCCTGGGGCCATAGGTCTGCAGTTTGTTGCGGAGTTCAACTCGATCATCCTGCAATTGCTGTTCGAATTTCGTGAGCGTGTAAGCATCGCTGGAACTGACCCCCATGTCGCGCAGCAGGATTTCCCGGTACATGTCGCCGGTCACCTGATGAGTCAACTGCGACAGATCGCTACCGTTCTGCAAGGCCTGGGTGACTGCACTCAGAAATGCCCGCGCTTCGAGAGTTTTCTTCTGAGCTTCGATCAAGGCTTCGTTCAGCTTGATGGTTCGCTCGATCAGCACGTTTGTATTTTTGTCGTCGCCCTGAAGGAGAATCCCGGCTTCTCCTTGAACCTTGATCAGTTCGGCCTCTTTCTCGGTGAGCTTCTGTTCGAGTTCGGCCTTTTCCTTTGTCAGCACATCTAAGGCATCCTTGGCGTTGCTGCGATGTGTCTGACGCATGAACGTCAAGTACGATTCGACGACAGCCCCCACAACACGTGCGGCGCTTTCAGGGCTTTTCGAAGTGTATCTCACGCTGAGGACGTTCGTGAGGCGAGCTGAAGAAACCCCAATCGAAGTACGGAGAATTTTCGTCCACTTGGCCCGCTTCTGGCCTTTGAAGTCTGTTCGATATTTCGTCGGGAGCGCCTTGATGGCTCCTTCAAGAACCACGTCACTGGTTAAGATTTTTTGGTATGTCGGCATGACATCCTGGATATTGCGCGAATTATTGGCGTTGGCATTGTTACCATCCATCGCCCCGCCTTCGGTCTTGAGCACCAGGATTTCCGCAGACGATTCGTATGTGGGTGGGGTCACGAAATACCAGGTGACCCCAAGGATGCCACCCGCGACGACGCAAAGCGTCAATAACCGCATACGATGACGAACGACTTGAAGAAATCGCATGACTTCAGCGAGCGCGTGCGTTCCCGGCCCAGCGGATTCGATCTGCGAACGGTCATCCATGCTCATGGTGCTTCCAGACGTCGAGAGCTATTCCCGTCGTCACCCCCCGGTCAGTCACACGCCAACAATCGCTTAGAACAGCCCGCTTCCGAGAGTTGCTCCAGCAGAAATGTTGAATTTGATGATATTGATTGCTTCATACATGACTGTGGCAGGTGTGTTTTCAACACTCACCACATCGCCTGGTTCCAGACTCAGGTTTGCTTGTGCATTCCGCTTGGCCTGGCGAAGGCTGACCTGAATCACGGCAGTTTCGGTGCTCTTAGGGACGCGTCGGACGATGAAGACTTTGTCGGCAACCGTCATACTTGTACCACCCGCAAGTGCGATCGCATCGGTGACTCGCAGATCTTCGGCGATCGGGAAATCGTATCGATCGGGCTTGCGGACGAGTCCGATCACATGCAGCGGTTCGGGGTCACGCTTTTCGATACTGATCACGCCGCCATCTTCGATGACGAACCCACCTTTCCCTGCTTTGGTGGCAGAAACCAAATCGACCTTGAACGATTCCATTTTTCCATCCGCATCGACGATGGGAATCACTTCGGGATTGGCACTGGCGACGGTTGTTTCCGTCAGATCTCCGCTGGAATGGCCGACGGTGTCGATACCTGGCTGCAGACCCGAGGCAATCGGACTCGATCTCCCTCCGGCTCGTCGTGGATTTCGGATTTCGACTTTGGTTCCGGCATCTTTTTCCAGTCCACCGGCGGCAACGATTGCAGCCAGGAGGTCGCTGCGACCGCGTGGCAGCTCATAAACATCGGGATTTTTGACGGCCCCCACGACCATGACGCGATTCATCCGCTGACGTTTCATCGTCACAGTCACGTTGGGACGAATGTACAGTTTGTTCTCGATGCACATCGAGACAATGGCAGCTTCGGCAGCTTCCATCTCCATGCCTGCCAGCGTGACGGGACCTAGTTCAGGCAGGTTGGCAACCCCTTGATCATTAATTCGCACAGGGAGCGTGATTGAGTCTTTTTCGTCGAGGCCTGCAGAAATCGAGACTTCAATCACGTCGCCGCGATCAATGACATCATTATTCTTCGAGGCACTTGCCAGGCGAGTCAGGTCGAGTGTCTGGGCGTTTTCACGTTTGACGGCAAGCAACGATGCCGGGACGGTATTGGCGGTGTAATGCTGGCCGGTACTTGTACACCCAAGAACCAGAGCCAACAGGGGCCAGGCCAAAGGAAAACGTCGGCGGCCCGTTACTTTACGGACGCTCATTGTTTCTCGCCGAAGGACAGTGAGAGAGGAGCGAATCGTCATCAGGGTCGACTCTTTGAGGTTTGGTCCGTCATCAATAGACAGGAGAACAGCCACTACCGGCAAAAGTCGCCGGTTGAGGCGCGGGATCGTAGGAGAGGAGGTTATTTGCGTCAATACGGATGTTTTTCGCCTGCGAAATTACTGACGCCAAAAAGCAATTACTGATCGAACCGACCGAACCCCTGTTGCTCAAGGTCTGGCCCAGTGCCTATAATCCGACGTGTGTTTTTCGCCACAACAGGGAAAGTGGGGCTCGGTGTCAAATCGTCCACGATTACTAGTCCTCGGCTCCGGCAATGATGCCGACCGATCGTTGTTGGAATTGATCCAGTCGCTGGAATGCATTGTTTGCACAGCGACAGATGAAGGTTGGCCCAACGATTCGTTTGACGCAGGTCAAGAATACTCGGGGGCTGTCGTTCTCGGTGAACCTGCGCGACGACTTCCGGCACTGCTGGCATTCGAAAACGTCCTGAAGCATCTTCCCGAAGGGGTCGCGGTTCTCGACGCCAGCCTGTTGGTTCGCTGGTGCAACAACCGGTTCTATGAACTGACGGGACGGACGGAACCCGATTCGGTTTCGCCCGTGGGGCTCAGTTTCCACGATGCCTTTGGTTCCCCCCAGATCGTTGGTCCTGATTTCTCGCCGTTTCATACGACCCTTGGTGCCGGCAGTCCCGCTCGTACGACTTACCGAGTCGGAGACAAAACATATCTGGATGTGCTGGCCGCACCGGTTTACGCAGATCGAGCCGAATACCCGTCACTGCTGGTTGTCACCGTTCGAGATATCTCGGCCGAACAGCAGCAGGTCGAGAAACTGAAAGCGATCCATCAAGCGGGTGAAGACCTCGGAGATCTGGCTCCTGAAGATCTGGCATCGATGAAAATTGATGACCGCAAGGAGTTGCTCAAACAGAAGATTGTCCAGCACACTCGCAACGTCCTGAACTTCGAAACGATCGAAGTACGCTTACTTAACGAGCGGACCAATCGCCTGGAACCGTTGCTGAATGTCGGCATGACCGCCGAAGCGGCGGCTCGTGAATTGATGGCCGAGCCACAAGGAAACGGGGTCACCGGGTTCGTAGCTGCCACCGGCAAGAGTTACCTGTGCCGCGATACATCGTCGGACCGACTTTACTTGCGAGGTGCCGTCGGGGCCTGCAGTTCATTGACCGTCCCCCTGATGCACCATGATCGTGTTCTGGGGACATTCAATGTTGAAAGTACAAAGCCAAACGCGTTTTCCGAACAGGACCAACAGTTTCTGGAACTCTTTTGTCGAGATCTGGCGGTTGCCCTGAATACGCTCGAACTGCTGGTGTTTGAACGGGCGACGACGGTCAACGAAAGCAGTGCATTACTTCTGAGAGACGCTGCCAAGCCTGTCGACGAAATTCTGAACGATATCGCGTGGCTGCAAACGAAATACGTTGGTTTCGACCCTGAAGCGGCGGGGCGATTGCAGCGGATGCTCAAGCAAACGCGGACGATTCGACAGTTGCTGCATGGAGTCGGCGAAAAGGTTGTTCCGCGAGCGGTGGCTCCCGCACTGCCGCAAGTCCCTTCCAGACCCAAGCTCAAACACAAGCGAGTTCTGGTGGCAGATGGGGACGAGTCTGTTCGGCAAGCAGCGCATGAGTTGCTCGCCCGCTACGGCTGCGACGTTGAAACGGCTCACAATGGCGAAGAAGCGTTGTTGATGATTCGGACGTTTCATTACGATGTCGTGCTGTTCGATGCCGAAATGACGGACATGCATCTGATCGAAGCCCTGACACAGATCCGCAACATTCATCCACATCTGCCGGTTGTTCTGATGAAGGGATTTGGCTACGACGGTGCCCACCGCATGGTCAAAGCCCGGCAGATGGGCTTCAAACTTGCCTTGTACAAACCGTTCCGCCTGGATTTGTTACTCGCAGAACTGGAAAAGGCTCTCGCACCACCGGATGAACCACCCGGTCAAAAGTAGTCGAAGCGGCTGGCCGCGATGTCACCCGTAGCGTCGGCGAGGTCGAAGCGTCACTGACGTCCCCTTTCGCCTGAGTACCCATTCGTAACCGTCGCAAGTTCTTTCCTTCCCGGTCGGTCGGATTTTTGGTGGATACACATTCCCTTTTCGCCAAATTTCCACTACATCCCGATCAGTGCCTTGTACGACGGAGTCATTCCCGCCGCATTTCCGTTTCGTAGTGTCCAGACGCGAGCTTCCGATGTCAGCATTTGAGACCGAACTTCAGGTTGCCTTGAATGCCGTACAGCAGGCGTGTCGCCTCTGTCGTACCGTTCAAACGACAATCACATCCGAAGTCCTCGACAAACGCGACCAAAGCCCTGTCACCATCGCTGACTTTGGGAGCCAGGCGGTCGTCTGTCGAATTGTTGGAGATCATTTTCCAGCCGATCCCATTATTGCTGAAGAAGATTCCGCAGCCTTACGATGGCCGGAAAATGCGCCGTTCCTGGCTGCAGTCTGCGACCATATCAGACGCTTGGGAATTGACGCGAACTCAGAGGATGTTTGCAGTTGGATCGATCGTGGCGGGGCGACTGAATATTCGCAACGATTCTGGACGCTCGATCCGATCGATGGAACAAAGGGATTTCTTCGAAAAGGTCAGTACGCGGTATCACTGGCGCTGATCATCGATTCCCGTATCGAAGTCGGCGTTCTCGGTTGTCCGAATCTGCCGGTGTCTGACGCGGATGACGCGCCGGTTGGGACGCTGTTCTACGCTGTGCGAGGTCAGGGGGCGTTTGTTCAGCCGCTTGATACCGATGCCGCTCCGCAGCCGATCCATGTCACCGGGACCACTGATCCCATGTTGGCGCGGTTTTGTGAATCGGTGGAGTCGGGGCACAGTTCGCACAATGAGTCTGCAGCTGTCGCCCAGAAACTCGGTTTGACCGCCACACCTGTCCGGATGGATAGCCAGGCCAAATATGCGACTGTCGCGCGTGGCTTTGCCGATGCCTATCTGCGGCTTCCCACCAAGACAGGTTATTTCGAAAAAATCTGGGACCATGCTGGCGGGGTTGCAGTGGTCGAAGAAGCGGGAGGCCGTGTTACAGACATTAACGGCAAGCCTCTCGATTTTTCGCGGGGACGGGAACTCAATCAAAACCGTGGCGTGATCGTCACGAACGGTCACCTGCACGATCAGATCGTGGCCGCGGTCCAGACGATCCTGGCTTCCGAAGCCAGCGCAGGGTAACTCGTTAAGACTATCGCCAGACGGGTGACACGTTGAGCCGATTCGAACTGGAAACATGGGATGGCGGAAAGCTGGTGGTGAACCACGAGTTCGCCAATCTGTTGCGCCGTCAGCACTGGACGACATTTTCTGTCATCTGGGCCCGTACTGCTGAAGCGGCCATCGCCAAGAAGCTGCGGACGGATCGAATTACGTTGCGATTTACGCTGGATGACGCGGGCCGTGAACGAGCATTCTATATCAAGCGACACGGACAATCCTCGCTCAAAGAATACATCAAGCCGCTCCTCAGTCTGCGTTGGCCAATCCTGGGTGCTCGTAACGAATGGAATGCCTTACTGGCTTTTCACAATGCGGGACTCCCTACGATGAATCCCGTTGCCATGGGTCAACAGGGATCGAATTCATTTCTGATTACCGAAGCACTGGAGAACTGTACGAAGTTGTCGGACCTTCAGATCGCTGACTCAGGAGCGATTGCTGACGATGCTGAACAAGAGCAAAAACCGACAAAAGCAACCCTGCGGATCGATCAGGCCCATCCTCGCGGTATGAACCGACGATCACTCGTAAAGCATATCGCTCAGTTGACCCGGCGAATGCACCGAGCGGGACTTCATCACCAGGACTATTATCTGGGTCATCTGCTGGTCCCAGGTTCGGTCGCCCGCGGAGAAATGCCGCTCGATCGAATCTATGTCATCGACCTGGGCCGGGTTCGTGAACAGCAGCCACTTGCGATGCGATGGATCGTCAAGGATCTCGCTCAACTCAACTATTCGGCCCACGATGCCAGTTTGACCGATCGCTTCCGATTTTTACGAGAGTATCTGGGGCATCCACTGAGCCGGGACGACAAGAAGTTGATCACCAGCATTGCCAGCAAGACCGCAGCGATCGCACGGCATTCACGGAAGAATCGTCTCTAATCGACTCGCTGCCCAGGAAATCAGTGTCGACCGGACTGCTTCCTGAGCGACAACGTGCGATGACCAGTGAGCCGCTGCATCAATGGCCCGCACCGGCCAGACAGTCACCCGGGCACACCACGATGAATTCGAGGGCGCCGGTACCGTCTCACCACAATCGATCCGAGCAGCCAGATCTCCTGTCGCTGTCTCGAGGCCAAACCAAGGGGCTCCGAGGTGATACCACACCTGCTGTGCCTCGGCCGAATCTGGTGACTTCTCGAATTGACGATAAGCGACTTTACACTTCAGCAGCACTTCGTTCGCCTTGCGTCGAGTCGCAGGCGAAGGTGAGTTGATCAATTTTTGAAGTGTCCATGCAGCTTCGGTACGTAGCGGCAGGAGCTGTGGTGAGCACAAATCATGGCGCTCGCACTGAAGCTGCGAACACGCATTGACAGCGTGCTGGAGTGGTTCGGCTCCCCATGTGGAAACACATCGCATCAGAAACGTGCTGTCGAGTTCGTCTGCGGCCAGTTTCAATTTGTGAGGATTGGGATCGTAGGTCTGATCTGCCTGGAAATCAGATTTCGCGGGAAAGAGAATGGATTGCTGCCTGGCAAAAATCATGCTGGGCTCATGTCCGAGAAATGCCGCGAGTGTTAACTCGGGCGAGGCAAGGATCGACTCACCAAAATCATCCCAGAGTTCTGTCTTTGCCATGCTACGTGACCTGCACATTTCCGGGATCAGTCGCGCCGGGCCAGCGATTCATGATATTGACGCGTTCGACATTCAGTCGATTGGCAATTCACGCCCCGGAAGTGACTCGGGTTGATTCGGTTGGAACTAGACGGACTTACAAATCTCCGTCGTCTAACAGGTTTTCCAACCACTGTAGCTTCTGTTTCTGTAAGGACGGCAGGGGATGCCGATACTTATTCGTGCTCCCTTCCTCAAGAACTCCCTTGGTCACACGATTGCTGGCAATCTTTGACAGGCATCGTTCGATCAATGGGTCTAACTGCTCGCTCAACCCCCAGGCATAGACGAGTGGCATTTGCCTGCTTCGCGGGATTTTCAACGTGAGTTCTCGAGTTCGCGTTTCGGAAAAAATGGAATGCGAGTCGAAATTCGATTCCGACTCCAACCTCTGGTACTGCTTGAAAAATTCACCACTTTTTGAGCAGCGAAGATCAGATAAGTTCAACACTCTGACGTGGTGCCATTGGCTGTAGTGCATGACCCGCATCACTTGATATTGCGTGGTGTCGGGCTTCGTTGGAACGAGCGAAATCGACAGTTCACTGATGTCGCTTGCCACGACACGATTGTTCACTGCGACTAAGGGGCGAGAAGACCCCGGATTCATCATGATGAAAACCGCGTCGGGCTGTCGCTTCGACAAATCGTCAGGATTCCTGGGGGTTCGAGACTTGTCCGCAATTTCCAGCACGCTTCGACATTCAACGGTTTCACCCGAGGCAATCTCGACCGAATAGAAGTGACCGAAGATGTCGTAGGTTTGCTTCAATTCCTCTGCGGGAATAAATCGCCTCATCGCATAAGCCCGATCATCAAAACCCGTCTTCAAACGCGATACATCAATTGGGGACATTGCCGGGGCGTGGACCATCGCGATCAGGCAGCGGTGCGGCCGGGATTTCTACGAGTGACGGCTGGTCCTGAGTCCGGAATAAATTCCAGCCTGCCTCTGTAACCTTGAATTTGTAGATGCCAGGTTCCAGCGAATATCGGACGTTTCCAACAGGTCCGCCCGAACCAAATTCAACGGTCCAAAGGCGGTCGTTTTGCAGTGTCTGGACGCTGCCTGGTTTGATCGAATAGACGGTCCCATTCAGCGAGTATCGGACTTCACCACCGGAATCGGCAGGATTGAAGAGCGTCACAACACCATTCGCAAACCGGGGCACGGTATTGGAAGGAATGGAATAGGGTACGAGGTTCTGGGGAACGACGTTCGAAGGAACTGACTGTACAGTTACGGCCGTCGGGTTGTAGCCACCAATCCCATACGTCCGAACTGGTACCTGTTGTGGATAGACGTACGGAACATACTGGTTGTGATACACCCCAACCGGCCCGGTATGTCGACCGTAACGATCAACATGATGCCCTGCATGATCGATCATGTGTCCAGCAGCATCGTGATGATGATGCCGCTGTGCAAAGGCCTCGGTCGTTCCAAACCCCGACAGAATTGCAACGACCAATCCCAGATACCAACCCGACCACGACATGCTCATTGCAACTCCATTTCATGTTCACGGGTACACACTCGCAACCAAGATCAAGTTTAAGGCATTCCCCTGCCTGATCGTCGTCTGAATCATACTTTGCTGAGGCCCGTCATACCAAGTGAAGTTTGTTCTGTCGCCAGTATGAATTCCTCCAAGTTGAACTTTTGAAAATAAACCGCCACCGACCCTGAGGACGGCGGCGGTTCGATCCTGTGATGCCGTTCAGAGTGATAAACACATTTATGGGGCAGGCTTCACTGCGATCTTTTGAGCGGCGGCCGTCTTTAATTTCGGTAAGTTCACCACGAGAACTCCGTCCTTAAACGTCGCTTCCGCCAACTTGCTGTCAACTTCAGCCGGCAGCGTAATCATCCGTTCGAATTTCCCGAACGAGCGTTCAACCGCATGAAAATTGTGCTCGTTGACCACGCGCTCATCCTTCTTCTCGCCACTGATTCGTAGCGTGTCGGCATGAACCTCGATGTCGATTTCCTCCTGCTTCACGCCGGGCAACTCAGCAGAGACATGAACGGCAGCATCGGTTTCACTCACGTCGAGTTTTGGCCAGGCAGCAGCGGGACGATTCGCCGCAACGGCGGGCCAGAAGCTGACCGCGGGGCCAAGAACCCCATCGAACATCCGGCTCATTTCGTTCTGCAGTCGGGCCAGTTCATCGCCGCTGGTGTGTCGTCGAGTCAGAAACATGTTTTGCTCCTAGAACAGGGGGTTGGTTTGTCCCGAGCCAGACCTGTCAGCCGGGATTTCAGTTGCCCATTCAAAATGCAACAGGCGTGCCAACCGCACAACAACAAGAGATATATCGACTCAAAAAACACACAATAAACAACTTACGCCAACTCAGCCAAAATGGCATCA
This sequence comes from uncultured Schlesneria sp., assembly GCA_903911795.1. GTDB lineage: Bacteria > Planctomycetota > Planctomycetia > Planctomycetales > Planctomycetaceae > Schlesneria. Next base: position 8,262 of record CAIWEX010000338.1, on the reverse strand, counting down.
AGCCCGCGAACACATGAAACGACGCAGGCAATGCCAAAACGGCATCATCTAATGCAAACGAGAGACTGCGTATTCTTTCCCTGCCAATTTGGCGCCCGACGGCAGGTCTGCTTCAATTTAGTCAAAATGGGAGAGTCGGGTATCACGTTGCGATTCTCTTCATCTACCGTGACTGGATCTCCGATCAGATCCCCATCAGGGACGAATTCGACGACATCGAGCCAGCACAGGGAGAGTGCTGCCGGGGTCGTCTCATCCCTTCTATCACCGAAGCGCTCCCAAGATCGTTTACGAGCCATGTCGATTCAGTTTGCAGGCTCTAAATCCTCTGATGATCGCCGTCGGCGCAGACTGCTCGTCAATACTGACGATCAGGCTGCCGACGAAGCGACAGAGGAAGGTCTGTACGGAGCCGGGGTCACGTCAGAACTCGTTGCCTCGTCCGCCGCCGCCCCATGGGTCCCTGTTTACGAATGGCGAATCTGGACCTATTCGGCGCTGATTCTGCTGGTTTTGTCGGGAGCCGCGTTCGCTCTTTCGATGCCCATGGCATTTCGACCGGAACTGGCACCGCTGACCAAGCATTTGCTGGAAGGTGATCGCCCCGTTCTCGCGGTCCTGCTTCAAACATCATTCTGCTTTCTGGCAGCTCAACTCGCCGTCCTGATCGGCTGGTATCGTGCCCAGTGCAAGCTTGATTTCCGGGGCTATTACCGTGTCTGGCCGTGGGTTGCGGCAGTTCTGGGGGTGACGGCCCTCTGCTCGGCAACCGATATCCACGGGCAATTCGGGTTGATTATAGAACGAACCGGCCTGGTGGAATGGCGACCTCGAGTTATCTCGTGGCTGCTCCCGGCCAGCTTAATTGCACTGCCAATCGTGGTTCTTCTGGATCGTGACGTTCGTCGCAGCCGCTCAAGCCTGTATATGCTTCGCTCTACTTGGCTGCTGGCCATTGCAACTGCCTGGCTGGAACTGTTCGCAACCGATCTGACAATCTATCCCTTGATTGCTCCGACCCGGATTATTCTGCCGATGTTTACGATGGCGGCCTTGTTTGTTGGACTCTGGTTCCATGCGAGAACGGTCGCATACGTCTGTCCAGACCCCCCGGAGGTCGAGGTCGCGACTGCGAAAACCCAGATCCTTTCGGGCTGGTACTGGCTGGCAAGTTGGTTTACCCGCAAACCGATCGAAGCCCCTGTCGAAGAGACCGAAACTAAGCCCAAACGAGGTCGCAAGAAAGCGGCAGAAGCATCCGAAGAAGAGGAAGAAGCCCCCAAGAAGAAACGCAGGGCTCCTGCAAAACGGGCAGCAAAGCCACGGACACGCGCCAAGGCAGTAGAAACGGAAGAGGAAGAAGCCGAGGAGGAAGAACAGGAGACGGGGTACGACGAAGCCGCAGATGCGTCCGAGGGCTACGGAACCGAGTCATCTGCGGAGGAGTCGGAATCAAACAATTGGGAAGAGGAAGAAACCGAACCAGAGCCTGCTCCCCCACCGGCACAGCCGAATCGATACAGTCGAGATTCGACTCCAGCCCCGCAGCCTGCCGCAGCCAAAAAGCCCGCTAATTCAGGCTGGGACGAAGCTGAACAGGCCTCTGAAGACTCGGAAGAGGACGAAGATTCTGATGATGCCATCCTGCGTCGCGATTCCGGGATGACTGCCGAGCAGATGAAGGGGCTGACCAAGCGTCAGAAGCGTGATTTGCGGAAGCAACAGCGGACTCAACGTCGTTGATAAGTGCGCCACAAGGCGACTCGCTGTTTGACGCGCAACCTCAGGCTGTTACACTCCTCCCGTCGACCAATCTCCGATGAGCTGGTTTCTGGAGTGACCTTCATCGGCGAACTTCGGTTTTCGTGTTGTATCATCTTGTACCGGTGTACCTTAAGCAGGTCCGCCGCGTCCTCTGGAGCCGTTCGCATGACTCACGCCTGGCACGATGTCACCCCCGGGGAGCAACTTCCGTCGGAATTCACGACGGTCATCGAAATTCCCCGTGGATCCAGCGTTAAGTATGAGCTGGACAAGGAAACAGGACTGCTACGTCTTGATCGGATTCTGCATTCGGCCGTCTATTACCCCGCGAACTACGGGTTTATTCCTCAGACCCTCGCGGAGGACGACGATCCGCTCGACGTGCTGGTCCTTTGCCAGGAAGCGGTCGATCCTCTGACACTCCTCGAAGCACGGGCGATTGGACTGATGACGATGGTCGATTGCGGTAAACGGGACCACAAGGTCCTGGCCGTCGCGATTCACGACCCCGAATACAATTCATTCCATGAAGCCGATGAACTGCCACCTCACAAGCTGGCCATGATTCGCCGTTTCTTCCAGGACTACAAAACATTGGAAGGGAAGGCGGTCGAAGTTGACGAACTGACGTCTGCCAAGACTGCATTCCCCATCATCCTGGAATCACTGGAACGCTACAGCCTGTCACGCCGCCGCGGGTTCCGTTAACCCACAGTTTCCTTGCGGATGGCGTACAATCATCAGCCGGAACTCGCTCGCGTCCGGCTTTGGCGAAAAACGCGATCGTGTTGACGATTACGAAATGTCCGTCGGGCCTGATGCGATCGGGCATGTCTGAAATACGAAACCGCAACATCAGTCAGACGACTACCTGAGGTGACTTCATGGGCTGGCCAGTCCAACTACTGACAATCTACTGCGTTCTGATCGCCCTCTCGGCGTTGTTTGGTGGCGTCCTCCCTTCCATGCTGAACCTGACGCATCGGCGGATGCAATACCTTGTCAGCCTGATCGGTGGCCTGATGTTGGGGGTGGGACTCTTCCATCAATTGCCACACGCCGTCGCGGCAATGTCGGGACATGGCCACAGCGCTGCAGATGCACTCAACTGGTGCATGGGCTGGTTGACCATTGGCCTGTTGACCACGTTCTTCATGCTGCGGATTTTCCACTTCCATCACCATGAAGCCGTCGTCTCGGACGAAGATAAGGACCATCTGTGCGGTCACGACCATGCTCACGAGCATGACCATGACTGCGTCGGGAAGCACGATCATGATCACGATTCAGGTGGACACCATCACAGTCATTTTCCAGCGCAAGGCGCCAGTTGGATCGGGATCTTTGTCGGCCTTGCCATTCATTCGCTGATCGATGGTGGCGCCTTGGCCGCTCACCTGACCGCCGATGCCATGCACAGCAGTGACTCCGGCGAAAGCCTGATCTGGTTGCTGGGGCTGGGAACGTTCCTGGGGATCGTCCTACATAAGCCGCTTGATTCATTGTCGATCACCACCGTCATGACAGCGGGAGGCTGGTCCACCCGATCCAAGCAAATGGTGAACATCGGGTATGCCATGATGTGCCCGCTGGGTGCTGCGGTATTTTACATGGGAATCAAGAGCCTCCCCTATCAGGACATCCTGCTCGCTGCAGCCCTCGCGTTTTCATCCGGTGTGTTTCTCTGTATTTCGTTGAGTGACCTGCTGCCCGAAGTGCAGTTCCATTCACACGACCGCCTGCGATTGTCGCTGGCTCTACTCACTGGAGTACTCTTGGCATGGCTGATCGGCTTCGCAGAACATGGGCACATGCACGGTCATCAGGGGGGAGCCCCACATTCCCACGATGCAACGGACACAAGGCACAGCCACAAGCACTGAGCCGTTAATATGGTGCTGAGACCAATCATCCAGTGCCAATCACAGATACTGCGAAATGATCAGCCAGACGGCACTGATGGTCGCCAGCCAGAGGACGATCGACTGAAAGACCTTTTGTGGAACGCGATCCAGCAATCGCTTGCCCGACCACAGCCCCGCGAGCACTGCGGGAACCAGACAGAAATTCAGCGACAGTGAGCCGACGTTGATCAGTCCCAGGTGAACGCTGAACGGGACCTTGAAGATGTTCACGAACAGGAACAACCAGGCCATCGTATGAACGAACTGGTGCTTAGGGAGCGACAGGATAATCAGGTACGTTGACGCAATCGGCCCCGCCGCATTCGCGACCATCGTTGCTGTCCCCGTCAGCACCCCCGAAAACCAGGCGAAGATCTTCGAGTGTGGCAGCGCGGCATCAAAGCCGGGAAACTTCTGCCGGACGATTTGAAGCGTCAGCATCACCAGAACCATTCCGCCAATGATCGGTCGGAACGCGGCATCGGGGATCACCATCAGCAATCCCCAGCCCGCAAAGATTCCCAGGCAGATTGGCCAGGCCAGGCGGCGGATCTGTGCCCACTGAACATGCTCGCGAAACGAAAATGCGGCCATCAGGTCGGCAAAGATCAGCAGCGGTAAAACGATCCCGCTGCTCAGCTTTCCGGGAACGGCGGCCGCCATGAATGTCACTCCCAGCAGACCAACTCCTGCGAGTCCCGCTTTGGACACTCCGGCACAAAACGCTGCGGCGAAGGCAAGAACCCACTGCAGCACGGTAAAGTCGGACATCTCAGGTTTTCGTATGGCCGGGCCACGCTGAATGACTTGGAAAGCGCATCACTGCAAATGCTTTTCGATCAACCCGTTCCAGATCTGATATCCCGCTTCGTTCATATGCAGTTGATCCTTAACGAACAGTTCTTCACGAGGAAGGCCGTCAGCACTCAGCATGGCGGGCCAGACATCGACAAAGGTCTGGTTCGGACCTTGTGTCGTTTCTTCACGCAACAGACGGTTTGCCTCCAGGGCCTTCTCACGTAGCTTCCAGCGACTCGGGCTGGGCTTGATGGAAATCAACACGAGTTTCGTCTCGGGCAGTTGTTTATGCAGTTGATCGCGAAACGATTTGTACGCATCTCGAACCACTTCAGGGGTCTTGCCACTGGCGATATCGTTGTCACCGGAATAAAGGACAACGACTTTCGGTTTGCAGGGGATCACGATCCGCTCGACGTACTTCGCGGCATCACCCATCTGCGATCCGCCAAATCCGCGATTGATGCAGACCTGATTAGGAAATCCCGACATCAGTTTCCACATGCGGACACTGGAACTGCCAATAAACAGATTGGCACCCGCCGGTGGCGGCTGTTCCCGATCCGATTCTTCGAACTTTTGAATCGTCGCTTCCCACGGGTTCGCGGGCGGCTTCGGATCATCTGCGATCGAGTACCCTGCCATAACAAGTAAGAGAATGGATGCAACCGTCGTTCGGCAGATTTTCATCACGATTTAATTTCCCGGACACGAAGTCGGTCGCCGAATCAACAATTCCCAGTTCTAATGTGGAAAAGACGGATCGCGATTCTAGGACGCGTCACCGGGCAATTCAATCGGCACTGATTTCTGTCGTGTCTCTGCTCCAGAACCCTTGATGTAGGCCAGGTTGATGAACGCGCCTGAATCTCATGGTGACTCGACTCCCTCGGATCGAACGCAGCCGTGCTCAAACTGCCATCAGCAATTTCACTGTGAAATCGCACAGGGAAAAGATCATTGCTGGTGCATGAATCTGCCAGCCATTCTTCCCGTTCGAGCACAGGCTGGTTGTCTGTGTGTGGAGTGCCTGCAACATGCAATCGCCGAACTGCAGCAAGCTGATGCCGCCCAGACCACCAACGTGGTTCAGCCAGCCCCCTGTCATGAATAGTCTTCCAGGGCTGCAGGGGCCACTGTTGATTTCAATATCCAGAAGAAATTTCCGTTGGCGCAAGACTGCCGGGATCTCGCATGAAACGCTGCGGATCACTTCACCAGCAGTACCGGCGACTGGCACAGTACTGAGACCTGATAGCTGAGCGTCGCCCATGTCTGCAGAGGACGGGTCAGGTCGGGCTTGTGGGAACTCATGACGATCAGATCGACGGCTCGTTCGACAGAGTCGATTACGATTTCGTTTAATCGCGTGCCGATCCGGATTTTGCAGTCGACGGCAATCCCCGCAGCATCGAACCGCTGCGAACGTGACTCAAGCTCGGCATCGGCTCGTTCGCGCAGCTTCGCATAAAACGCTTTCAATTCATCGTCGACCTCGCCGTTGAGCGGTTCGATGATGTGCAGCAGTGTCACCCGCGCGTGATTCGCTACGGCCAGGTCAAACGCGATATTCAGCGCGGCCAGATTCTTTTCGGTGAAATCGAGCGGAACCAGAATATGCTGAAATCGAGGAATCATTAAACCAGTTCCGGAATCGGTTCACGCATGTCGAGCAGATACTGGGGACGACCTGTCGGGTCTTTCAAGGTCGTCGACATGGGGTCGATCCCCAGATTACGGTAGATCGTACCGACGACTTCCTGAACATGCACAGGGCGATCCTTAGCGTACTCACCCAATCGATTCGTTGAACCAATCACCTGTCCTGTTCGCATCCCGCCACCAGCGAGCAGTGCACAACTGACTTGCGGCCAGTGATCGCGGCCTGCCCCCGGATTGATGCGCGGGGTCCGTCCAAATTCGCCCCAGACGGCCACTGTGACATCGTCAAGCATGCCCCGTTCGTCCAGATCGCGGACCAGCGCCGAAACGCATTGATCGAGCTTCGTACCGTGGTCTCGCACGAGTGCAAAATTCTGACCGTGGCTGTCCCAGCGACCGTAGGACAAAGTTACCGAGCGGACGCCGACTTCGACCAGGCGACGTGCCATCAGCAAATGTTCATTGCAGGTCGGAGCACCGTCATACTGATATTGATACGGCTTGCCGTCGCCATAGCGTTCGCGAACCTTGGGGTCTTCCTTGCTGAGATCCAGTGCATCGACCAACTTGCTGGATGTCAAAACGCCGAAGGCCGCTTCCGAGAATGCATCCATCCCCTTCAACATGCCGGTCGCATCTACTTCGCGCTTCAGTTGATCCAGCCCATGCAGCAGTGATTTGCGATCTTGCAGGCGATCAAGGTTGATCCCGTTCAGTCGCATATCGCTGGTCCCTTCTCCCTGTGGCTTGAAGGCCTGGTAGGTCGCTCCCAGGAATCCTGCGGAGCCCGGTTCGGACCAGGGAACGTGCTGAGTCTTGTCTGCCAGTGCAACTGCAGGTGGGACGCCGGGGTCGGAAGGGCCAAACATCTTGCTGGCGACGGCGCCGATGCTGGGACGACCACCGACCGAGGAAATGCTATTACGAGGCCAACCCGTAAGACACTGGAAACCGTCGTGAGCGCCATCGCAACCGACAACGGAACGGATCGCCACGAACTTGTCCATCATCGCGGCGATGCGAGGGAAACATTCGCCGATTTCAATGCCGGAGACATTCGTGGCTATCGGATCGAATTCACCGCGGATTTCGCGCGGGGCATCGACCTTGATATCCCACATATCCTGATGAGGGGGGCCACCCCCCAGGAAAACGTTGATGACAGCTTTGCGAGACGTACTATGTCCTGCCAGCGATTCGGCTCGCAGGATGTCAGGGAGCGACAAAGTAGCTGCGGATCCGAAAGCGAAACCACCGATTTTCAGGAATCCACGGCGGCTGATGCCGTCACAGTAACGAGCGGCTTGTCCTAAGACTGTCAGCATATTCGACACCCCGATCGGTAAGGCTTCGCAACAAATGGAGCGTGCAGACTTTCGTCGGCGACGACCCACGAGGACAAAATCAACGGACTCTGATGTGAAAGTCTAGCTCGCCAACGCCGGACGGGTCAAGCGGACACCTCACGCATCGGAGTTTTCCTATCCTCTTTTATCGGCGGAAACGAACTTTCCCAAAAGCAAGATCCCACCGGTTCGTCCGTTTCTTTGGTCATCTCCGGCAGATTCTGCCGGAAGAAGGGGGGGCGAGTCACGCCACTTGTGACTTGCGGACCGGTTCGAAACGACTAATCTGTCATCATCGGGAATGCAGTTTTACATAAGGATTATTCATGACCAGCGCCGTCGAACAGCGTCTTGAACAGCATGGACACCGAGTCCCCACAGCACCGGAAGCAGTCGGATTCTATCTTCCTGTGTTGAGAACCGGGAATCTGGTGATCACGAGCGGGCAATTGCCGATGGTTGGCAAAGAAGTGATGTTCAAGGGAAAGGTCGGCAAGGAAGTCCATGAAGAAGTCGCATTTCACGCAGCGCGCATGTGTTGCCTAAATGCCTTGGCGCAGATCAAAGCCTGTATCGGAAACCTTGATCTCGTCACTCGTATTGTTCGCGTGGAAGGCTACGTGCAGTCTGCGACCGGCTTTTCCAATCAGGCACAGGTCGTCAACGGAGCTTCGGAATTGCTGGTCCAGGCCTTCGGTGATGCTGGTCGGCACACTCGAATTGCTGTCGGCGTCAGTGAATTGCCACTAAATGCGGCCATTGAACTGGCTGTGTGGGCCGAGGTCGGC
>CAIWEX010000337.1 GCA_903911795.1 uncultured Schlesneria sp. | reverse complement strand
GATCTCGTGGATTTGACACGCTCGGGATGCCGGAACGACGCGTTTTTGCGGTCTCACGCTTTTCATCCCCGAGTGTCCGCGACTCGTTGCAGCGTTTGGGCGTCACAACGATCGCCTGCGACTTAATGGACCGGTCTGCTGTCAATGAACTGCCGGAATGTCCCAACGTGATTGCCATGGCTGGCCAGAAATTCGGGACGAATGAATCCCCCGAACTGACGTGGGCGACAAACACGGTGATTCCGGCAAACATCGCAGAGAGATTCTCTCGCTCGCGAATCGTGGCTATGTCGACCGGCTGCGTTTATCCCCTGGTCGCGACGAGCGGGCCTGGATCACGTGAAGGTGATCCATTGACTCCCCCGGGAGAGTACGCGAACTCGTGTGTCGGGCGTGAGCGCGTGTTCGAGTATTTTTCGAAACGCTATCAGACTCCCCTGGCGCTGGTGCGACTCTGTTATGCGATTGATCTGCGGTATGGCGTCTTGCTGGATCTTGCTCAGAAGGTATTTCGCGGTGACGAAATCGACCTGTCGATGGGTGCGACTCACGTGATCTGGCAGGGAGATGCCAATGCGAGAATCATTCAATCACTGGAACACGTTGCCGTTCCCGCGACTCCAATCAACGTGACCGGGCTGGAACGGTTATCGATTCAAAAATTGGCCGAGCGATTGGGGGAACTGCTGGGACGTTCCCCAAATCTGATCGGTACCGAGGCACCGACAGCATGGTTGTGGGATGCTCAGCAATCCTATGACTGGTTTGGCCCGCCTCTGGTATCAATCAATCAAATGTTGGAATGGATCGCCGACTGGATTCGTGACGGCGGAGAAACATTGAACCGCCCGACGCACTTTGAAGTCCGCGATGGGAAATACTGAATCTGCGCGGCGAGAATCTGTTACGATTTGCGAGTTGCACGACGTTGTACGAATGGCAGCGGTTCGTTGCCCACTGATCGGTGTGACTGAGGGAACGATACAAAATGGCCCGGATGGTCACCCCAGGATCGACAAGCTCTGGCTACGAAGGCTCCCGTCGTTCGGGGCCGTTTTTTGTAACGGATCTGATCCGTCGGTTTGGTGTGCGGGCCGTTGTTGCCATCATCGCCGCTGCTATGCTGGCATTTTCACCGCTGGCATTTTTGTACTGGCTCAATGAACTTCGACTCGCGTCGGTTGTCATGTCGTCGGTGTCGCTCAATCAGCGCGTCGTCGTCAAACCGGCTCAGCATCTGGATGAGCAGGAACGGGCTGAACCCGGCGAAACGGCACTGCTGCAGGTGAAATGCCTGGTTCCAACGATCGATGGCTGGCGAGACCTTTTATCGGACAATGACCCGGCCCGGCGTGATCCGTCGCAAACTCATTCGAGTGTTCGGCGCGAGCAAGTCTATCTGCGTCGATCTGGTTCGCAGCTCATTCCATTTGGACTGCTTGGGCCACCCCCCGTCAGCGTCTGGCTTCCTGCGGGTGACTACGAGATTCTGGTCGTGCATGATGCTCCCAGTCGTGAAGATCGGATCGACGTGCCGGGACGTTCGTTTCCGTGGATCTCGGTAGTTGCTGAATGTTCGTTGAAGTCCCGAGAGAAGACTGTCATCGACGTTCAACTGCCACATTACGACTGGGGAAATTCTGACGTGCTTCTTGGGGTTGGCGACTCGGAGGAATCGGGCGAACGGCCTCCCTCGGCCGCAGAGTTCGTCCGAATTGTTGCCGGGTGTGAGGCCCTCACGCCGATCCCGACTCCAGCGGGTTACCTGCTCACTCTCGCGGAACCTCGGATTCATCACCGTGACGGCCACCGTGGATGTGTTCAGGATTTTGGCGACCTTCATTCCGTTCCGCGTGAATGGACGCGAGGTCAACTCGCGCGTCTGAGGAGATGGCTGCCGGACAACGCCACCCAGGCCAACTCGAAATTGATGGGGCTCATCGACCGACTGGGTTGGCGCGAATTCTTGCAGGGTTGGTACTGTTACGCAGCCGCTGGCGTTACAGGCTTGGTCTTTACCCGCTGGGGGGCCATCGCGATGATGGAGCCCTGGAGACGCGGCCCCGAATGGCACCACTCGCTCGGCCTGCTGGTCCGGATTTTCTTTCTGTCCGCCGGGGTGTGGTTCCTGATTCAGGTTCTTTTTCACTGACGGTCTACGCGTGGTAACCGTCCGAGGTATTTGTGCCTGCCAGAAATCACTTCATTGAATCGGCGAATGTCAGGCGTTCCCAGTCGACATCGCGTAATCGAGCCTGTTCAGCCGCCGTTTTCAATTTCTGAATGACATAGCTCTTATGGTTCGCAACGGCCTGTTCACTGATCTCCAATTCTGCCGCCACGTCCTTGTTCGACCAGCCCAGAACGAAGAGTAACTCGACACATTTCAGCCGTTCGAAGTCCCCACGACTCAACCAGG
>CAIWEX010000336.1 GCA_903911795.1 uncultured Schlesneria sp. | reverse complement strand
GCCCGCTTTGTACCACGTTAGCCAAAAATTCGCCACAGGCCGATCGGCGCGAGTCTTCCAACCCCGCCGAATCAAATAACGCAAGTTCGGCGCGGGTCTCCTGACCCCGCCGAAACCGCCGACCGAAGGTCTCCTCTTCATTTCGCTCTGTTGAAATCCGTCACAGTCCCAGAGCATCAACCATTGAATACATCCCTGGCTGACGCGTTGCCAGGAACTTCGCAGCAGTCAGGGCACCTGCAGCATAACTGTCGCGTGACTGACCGCGGACGGCGACTTCCAGCGTTTCACCGAGCAGGCCGAAGACGATCGTGTGTTCACCAACGTTGTCGCCGACTCGCAATGCGTGGTAACCAATTTCATTCTGGGGACGCTGTCCCGTTCGTCCTTCGCGACCATGGACGTGGCGTTCCTGGCCCATGACGCCAGCGACAATTTCGCCAAACTTCAACGCAGTTCCGCTGGGAGCATCTTCCTTGTAGCGGTGATGACGTTCGATGATCTCGACGTCGACGCCGGTCGAATGGTCGCGCAGTGCCCGACCAGCATCCGCCACCAGCTTCATGGCGATGTTCACAGCCAGGCTCATGCTCGGTGCCATCAGGATCGGTGTCGTTTGTGCGGCTTCTTCTACGCGTTGCTTCTGCTGAGGGGTCAGGCCCGTCGTTGCGACGACCAATGGGATTCCGCGACTGGCACATTGGGCCAACACGGTCATGCACCCTTCGGGGGTCGAAAAGTCGATGACAACATCGACGTGTTCACCGATTTCGGCGGAAACAGGAGCCCCCAGTTTGCCCACGCCTGCCAACTCGCCTGCATCCTGTCCCAGTTTCGTTGAGGAAGCAGATTCGTAGGCGGCGACGACCTTCAAGTTCTTATCAGCCGAAGCGAGTGCCACGACACGCTGTCCCATCCGTCCCGCCGCTCCGTTCACACCAATTCTCAAGACGTCCGCCATGGCAGCTCTAACCTCATCAGGCTGGAATTCGATTGCTTGTGATGCAGCAACAAGTTGCCTGCACCGATTTGTGCATCATATCGAATTCTGTCCCACGAAGAGTAGGCTGCAGACCCAATGGCGTGTGTCCGGGGTTCCCGACAGGGTGGCGGGGGCGCACCCGCTTCGGGGAAGCCCCCGTTGAAACGCGATCCATTTCGTGGGCTTCTGCAAAGCCAGTGCGTCCCCGCCACCCAACCGCCTATCGACTTGTCACCATAACTAGTACTCGAAATCGCCAAGACAGTAATTCACCGCGAATCCGGCGCAGTACTGTTTGACGCATCCGTCCTTCATCACCGATAATCACCGGTTGATGAATTGTGATTTTTCTCTTCGCCAAGGATCGCTTTCCGTGGTGGAGATTGGTTCGGAGTGTTGTCCATGCCTGGGTTGAAATGCGCACTGACCTGTTTGCTGGTTCTGGCAACAGGTCCTTTGATCGTGTTTGCGGACGAGAAAGAGGATCATTTCGAAGCCCGGATCCGGCCGGTCCTGATCAGTTCGTGCGTACGTTGTCACGGCGAATCGAAAGCGTCTGGGACATTGCGACTGGACTCTCGCGAAGGACTTCTGAAAGGGGGCGAATCGGGTCCGGCCATCGACGCTGGCAAGCCCGAGGAAAGTCGCCTGATCAAGGCAATTCAGCGGCATGAAGACGTATCGGCCATGCCCCCGGAAAAGGAAAAAGGCCTTCGTCCGGACCAGATTGCTGCATTTGTCACTTGGGTGAAAGAGGGGGCCATGTGGCCCGCAAAGACTGCCCGCCTGGAAGCCCCCCGACACTGGGCCTTTGAACCTATCCGCGCGGTTGCGCCTCCTGACGTGAAGGACACGGCCTGGATTAAGAATGGAATTGATTCCTTGATCCTCGCCAGGCAGGAAGCCGCAGGCGTTCATCCCGCTGCGCCCGCCGACAAGATTGCGCTGATTCGCAGGATGACGTTTGACCTGACCGGATTGCCACCAACGCCTGAAGAGATTTCTGCATTCGAACAGGATCCGTCGCCCCAGGCCGTCGAGCAGGTCATCGAACGATTGCTCAAGTCGCCCCACTATGGGGAACATTGGGGGCGACATTGGCTCGACCTTGTTCGCTATGCCGATACGGCGGGCGAAAACTCTGACCATCCGCTGCCACATGCCTGGCGTTACCGTAACTGGGTCATCAAGTCGTTCAACGACAATCAACCGATTGACGTATTCCTGCGAGAGCAGATCGCAGGGGACCTGATCGCCGCAGACGGGCCTGTCGAAAAGTATGCGGATCGAGTGGTGGCAACTGGATATATGGCCATCGCCCGGCGCTTTGGCCACGACATCGACAAGGACATGCATCTGACGTTCGAAGACACGATCGATACTCTCGGCAAGTCGATGCTGGGGCTGACGATCGCTTGTGCCCGCTGTCACGATCACAAGTTCGACCAGATCTCAGCTCGAGATTACTACGGGTTGTACGGAATCTTCGAAAGCACGAAGTTTGCATTTCCTGGCTGCGAACCGAAGCAGCAGCCGCGCGATCTGGTTCCATTACTTCCGCCAGATGAATTCGCCCGTTCGATCAAACCGGTACTCGATCAGGCAGCGTCACTCGATGCATCGATCAAGAACCTGTCAGACGAGCTAGTGGGGACTGCTCGGCAGTTAAAAGAACTCGCCACAAAAAAGGTAACATCCCTTTCGACGGGAACGATAGATGACGGTGGTTCCGCTCCCTTCACGGCCAATTCCGGCGAGCAGGATTCGACCGGCCACATTGCCGTGAAGCGAGGCGATGTGATCCAGCTCGCGATTACTCCGCGAGCCAATCATGGTGCCGATTCGACACTGGTCGAATTCGCGATCACCGAAGTCGGCGGCGACGCTCGGCAGTGGAGCGTTGCCGATCTGATCGATGATTTCCCGACTGCCAACCCGCGAACTGATCGGTATGGTAATGCTGCTACCTGGAGCTACTTCGACACTCGCGATGGATTTGCATTTCTTCCCGAGAATCTGGATGTGATTGATGGACGACGTGAACTGAAGGCCTGGCGGAATGGCGACACACCTTCGATTTTTGTGAATACTGCAAAGGAACCGGTCAAGGTCTGGACGACGCTGCCGCCGCGGTCATTCTTTATGCACCCAGGGCAGTCCGGCCCGGTGGCAATCGCATGGCTCTGTCCATTTGACGGCACTATCACAATTACGGGCAAAATCACGGATGCTCACCCTTCAGGGGGTGACGGCGTTGGCTGGGTGCTGGAACAGTTTCATTCCTTGCCAGTTGATCCCAATGCCACCGAAAAGCCTCTCGACTTCGCATCCGCATTCACACGAACGGCAGAACAGCGTCAAGCACTCAATGCAGCTCGTAAGCAGCGTGCAGACATGGGGCCTCAATTGGCAGTTCCCGTCGGCTTTGCAGTCGTTGAAGGAGAACCCCGGAACACGCGATTGCAGAAACGGGGCGAACCGGCCGATCTGGGGGACGAGATTCCTCGCAAGTTCCTGGATGTTCTCGGTGGGCAGACACTTCAGGACGGAAAGACCAGTGGACGCCGCGAGTTGGCAAACTGGATCACCAGCCCGACGAATCCTCTGACCACTCGTGTTTTCGTCAATCGAGTCTGGCAATGGCATTTTGGTCGCGGCATCGTCACGACTCCGAACGACTTCGGGTCTCGCGGTGTTCCCCCGACGCATCCCGAACTGCTCGACTACCTGACTGCGGAATTCATCCGAAGCGGTTGGAACCTGCATGCCCTGCATCGATTGATCATGCTGAGTGCCGCGTACAGGATGTCATCTGCCCAGCACTCGCACTCTCCCGACCTTTATGCCTCGTTCGCGCGCCGACGTTTGACGGCGGAGGAACTCCGCGATTCGTTGCTGATGGTGAGTGGTCAACTCGATCCAACACCCGGAGCGGCTCATCCATTCCCGCCCGAAGCGAGTTGGAGCTTTTCCCAGCATGGACCGTTTGCTGCCGAATATGAAACAGCGAAGCGGTCCGTTTACGTGATGCAGAAGCGGAATCGTCGCACACGATTCTTTTCGCTGTTCGATGGTCCTGATCCAAACGCCAGCACGCCGGTTCGCGATGTGACAATCGTCCCGACTCAGGCGTTGTTCTTTCTGAACGATCCCTTCCTGCATACGAGTGCCGATAAGCTGGCCGCTCGCCTGGCAGTTGCTCCCACTGACCGTGACAAGATCGACCTGGCTCATCAGCTTGTGTTTGGTCGGCCTGCGAGCCCTGATCAAGTGACTGATGCAACGGAGTTTTTGCGAGACAATCCATGGCCAGCGTATTGTCGAGTCCTGCTGAGCAGCAACGAGTTTCTGTTTGTCGACTGAGAATTCAACTGGCAGTTTGCCTGCTTAACAAATGAAGGATACAGGTTTCGCGCCTGTACGATCACCATGTCCCATTCCATGATGCCTCGACGCCAGGTCATTCAGTCTGCCGTCGCGGGTTCTTTGTTGATGCCGGGCATCCTGCAGCAACTACTGGCTGACGATTCTCCTGGCGCGATTGAACCGCCACCCGGCGTGAACGATCCGCTGGCGCCTCGAAAAGGTCACTTTCCGGCCAAAGCCAAGAATGTGATTTTCCTGTTCATGACCGGCGGGGTATCGCATGTCGATTCCTTCGATCACAAGCCGCGTCTTTACCAGGACGTCGGCAAGGAAGTGAAACTCGATCACCCCGAGATCAAGAACCGGCCGGGATACGAACGGATTTTTCTGAAACGACCGCAATGGGACTTCCAGAAGCATGGGGAATGCGGGACTGAAGTCAGTACCCTGTTTCCGCATGTGGCAGGTTGTGTCGACGATATCGCGCTGATTCGGTCAATGCACACCGATCATTCGAACCACTACAACGCCACGTTAGGGATGCACACCGGCTCGTTTGCTTTCGCACGGCCAAGTATCGGGGCCTGGACCAGTTATGGCCTGGGAACAGAAAATCGCAACCTTCCGTCGTTTGTCACGATTGCGCCGGCGCAGACTTATGCCGGAACACAGGTCTACGCCAGCGATTTCCTGCCGGGTGCTCATCAGGGGACATTGGTGGTGCCGGGGGCAGAGCCCATCGCGAACGTGGCACCGCGGGTCGGCAGAACTCAGCAGGAACGGGAACTCGCCGCTCTTTCGAAGATGAACCAGAAGCATCTGGCCACTCGATCCGACGATCCTCAATTGGCGGCACGGATCAAATCATTTGAAACCGCATTCGGAATGCAGATGGCTGTTCCTGACGCCTTCGATCTGACGAAAGAATCCGATGCAACTCTGCAACTGTATGGTTTACCTCGCGGCAGTTCGTCGGGCTTCGGGTGGCAGTGCCTGATGGCACGACGACTGGTCGAGCGTGGTGTCCGATTTGTGGAATTGATCGACACAGGTTCTTCGGGCAACTGGGATTCACATGGCGACATGATGGATCACGCCCGCTTGGCAAAGAATGTCGATCAGCCGATCGCAGCGTTGCTGAAGGACTTGAAGTCACGTGGCCTGTTCGAGGATACGCTGGTTGTCTGGACAACCGAATTCGGCCGCACTCCATTCAACAACACGGCAGAAGCGAAGGGACGCGAGCATCACAACTGGGCATTTTCATCATGGCTGGCGGGGGGAGGAGTCAAGCGTGGCTGTGCCTATGGAGAAACGGACGAATACGGCATTCGTGTCGCAAAGGATGGAGTCCACGTCCACGATTTCCATGCCACGATCCTGCACCTGATGGGCCTGGATCACACCCGACTGACGTATCGCCACAGCGGCCGTGACTACAGGCTGACGGATATTCATGGCAACGTCGTCCGGGATGTGCTGGCGTAGAAATGTCGTCGATTGAACGACGCAAGTACGCATCAGCCAGAGGCCAATTGATACCGTTTGGATCGACGCGGCGACGTGAAAACGTCGTCGGTTCTGACGTTATCGCTCGGCGCGATAGCGTTTCCTGAATCTCGCCGTTAACCTGTTAATCCTTCGGGGGTGGCTGCGGTTGGGAATTGAGTAAAATCTGCCCGACTTCCCCGTCGAAATCACGGTGTGAGATGACAAATGCAGCCTCGGAAAAAGTGGTGATGCAGGATGATGTTCCTTCCCAGATGGATCGCGAACTCGTTACAGCGGCGGCAGTTTCGATGAATGGTTCGACAAAGCCCGCAGCGGACGGAATGTCCGTCTTGGCGGCGGTAGATCAGGCGATCGGTGCCGAGTTGCTCGACGCCGAACAGATTCTGGCCGATGAGCTTCGCAGTGAGAATCCTTACGTTTGCGACATCCTTGAACATTCGACCCGGTTTCGCGGGAAGCGATTGCGTCCGATGCTGCTGCTTTTGTCTGCGAAGGCGTGTGGCGGGATCCGGCAGGATCACAAAGTCCTGAGTGCTGTCGTGGAAATGATCCATTTGGCGACACTCGTCCACGACGACGTTCTGGACGATGCCGAAACGCGCCGCCACGTCGCAACTGTAAATTCCCGCTGGAATAACGAAACCAGCGTGCTGTTTGGTGATTACCTGTTCACCCACTCGTTTCATCTCGCCAGCAGCCTGGAAACCACGTACGCCTGCCGTCGCATCGGCCGGTCGACAAACATCGTCTGCGAAGGGGAACTGTCGCAAATCAAGGAGCGGGGTAATCTGGATCTGAGCGAAGAGACCTATTTCCGGATCATTGATGGCAAGACCGCTGAATTGACGGCTCTGTGTGGTCATCTGGGGGCGAAATACGCTCAGGCCGATGATGCCGTGACTGTCGCAATGGAACAATATGGCCGATCGCTGGGCCTGGCATTCCAGATCGCTGACGATGTTCTGGACCTGATGGGAACCGAGAAAAAGACCGGTAAGACACTGGGCAGCGACCTCGACAAGCAGAAGCTGACCCTGCCGCTGATTCGACTGCTGGCAACCGCCTCCGAAGCGGATGGTGCGGATGTTCGGCGGTTGCTTTCCGCTCCGGACGAGACGACCCGGCAGCAACTGGTCCCCTATTTTGAACGAAGCGATGCCTTCGAATACACGAGCAAGCGGGCTCAGGGACTGGCGGCAGAGGCTCGGCGACAGCTTGACGGCTTGCCAAATACGACGGCTAAACGCATCCTGTCAGACATTGCGGACTTCGCCGTTCAGCGCACTTTCTAGAACTTACAGCCAGGGAACCCCCTCGCTCGTTGTTCTGGTAGAATTCAAGTGCACAGAGATGCGGACTTTCACCATGGACAGGAGCGACCCGAGTGACAGAGATTGCCTCAACAACTGCCGCGCCGACAGAGAATGATCTGGCTGCGGTCGAACGGCTGGGGGCCGCCTATCGGCGGATCGTTGATCAATTGGGCCGAGTGATCATTGGGCAGCGCGCTGTCGTCGAAGAGCTACTGGTAGCGATGCTGGCCGGGGGACACGCTCTGCTGGTGGGGGTTCCTGGCCTGGCGAAGACCCTGATGGTTCGTACTCTGGCCGACACCCTGAATCTCTCGTTCAATCGAATCCAGTTCACTCCCGATCTGATGCCTGCAGACATCACTGGTACCGAAGTGATTCAGGAGGACAAATCGAGCGGTGTGCGGCAATTCAAGTTCCTGCCGGGCCCTGTCTTTACCAATGTGCTGCTGGCCGATGAAATCAACCGCACACCACCCAAGACCCAGGCGGCGTTGCTGGAAGCAATGCAGGAACATCAGGTGACGGCAGGGGGCCAGCGCCATAAGTTGCCGAGTCCCTTTTTCGTCCTGGCAACTCAGAATCCCATCGAGCAGGAAGGGACGTATACACTTCCCGAAGCACAGCTCGACCGATTCATGTTCGAAATCCTGGTCGATTACCCGACCGAAGACGAAGAATTCGAGATCGTTCGCCAGACCACCATCAGCAACGATACGTTCGTCGAAAAAGTCTTGAGTTATGAAGAGTGGATCGCATTACAGGGCCTCGTCCGGCGCGTTCCGGTGGCCGATTCGATCATCCGATATGCAATGCAGTTCTCAAGATTGACTCGCAAGACAGCCGAGGCTCCTGACTTCGTCAAGCAATATGTCAGTTGGGGGGCAGGTCCACGTGCCAGTCAGTATCTGATACTGGGTGCGAAGGCACGCGCCATCCTGCATGGCCGCCCGTATGTGAGCATTGAAGATGTTCAGGCCGTGGCAGCCCCGGTGTTAAGGCACCGCATCCTGACGAACTTCAACGCCGAAGCGGAAGGGATTCGTCCCGATGACATCGTCAAGAAGCTGATTGATCTGGTTCCACCGGACGGGGCAGTGAATCGCCTGCTTCCCAAGGTCTTCAAGACCGCCGGGGCCTGATGATTGACGGCCAGTGAAGGCCCATCAATTGCTGATCCAGGGCCATCGCCTTTTTCAATGTAGGGGGGACCGGGGGCGGGGGGGCGCACCCGCTTCGGGGAAGCCCCCGTTCAAATGCGTTCCATTTCGGGGGCTTCAGCAAAGCCAGTGCGCCCCCGCCACCCAACCCAGAGAAAAAGATCTGGGTAACTTTGACTCCACTCTTACATCACGCCCAGCTTCAAAAAGGCATTGGCCCTGAATGCTGATCACTTCTCAATGATTTCGGCATTTTCGATGTAGTAAAG
>CAIWEX010000335.1 GCA_903911795.1 uncultured Schlesneria sp. | reverse complement strand
TAATTCAGAGAAGAGCATGCAGAACGAAAGTTGATCTCGGCATTTGTCATTTCTCCAGATTTCTCTGGCTTGCTTTTCCCCCTGTGTTCAATGATTGCCTCTTTCCGTGCAGTGCACTTGGGCACGGAGGACGCAAAATCAGAGCGAGCTAAGCATCCTGCCTGGAGATAGTGGTAGCAGGTGACAAGTGAGTCGGCTCGCAGTAGTTTATGTGCCATCGGCCGAAGTCACGATGGGCTCCGAAAGGGCGTCCTGATTTTCGGCAAAACGCGATCCGGTTAATTCAGGAGCGTGACAAATTCTTGTTCCGTAAATTCCCCAAGTCGAATGGAGACGCTCATGTTGTTTCGGGCTGCCTGCGTGACGCTGGCGATTGTATTCAGCTTTTCGCACTCGTCTGTCTTTTCCCAAGAAACACAGGGAGCAAAACGACCGGATCCAATTCGGGTTGGAATTTGGAATGGACGTGCGCCTGTTGGAGACGGGAAGTTCCAGGAAACCGAAGTATTCATCACGGTTCATCAACCTGCCACACCGAATGGGACCGCCGTTGTGATCTGTCCAGGGGGAGGCTATGGCGGACTCGTGACAGGAGGTGAAGGTCACGGAATCGCCGCGTGGTTGAACAAGCATGGAATCGCTGGTGTCGTGCTCGAATATCGATTGCCAGCAGGAAGAACCTTTGTCCCTCTGAATGATGCACAGCGTGCGATTCGTACGGTCCGTTCCCGAGCGAAAGAATGGCAGATTGATCCGGGAAAAATCGGCATCATCGGATTTTCGGCAGGGGGCCACCTGGCCTCAACCGCGGGGACTCACTTCGACGGAGGCGATCCCAAATCGGCCGATCCCATTGAACAAGGCAGTTGCAGACCAGATTTCACAATCCTCATTTATCCCGTGATTTCGATGGGAGAAAAGACTCATCAGGGATCAAAGCAAAATCTGCTGGGAGCTCAGCCGACTCCGAAAATGGTTGATCTGTTTTCAAATGAGAAGCAGGTCAATGAAAAGACTCCTCCAACATTTCTCGCTCATGCCCTCGATGACAGAGTAGTGGTCCCGGAAAATTCAAAAATGTTTTACGAGGCATGCCAGGCTCACAAAGTTCCGTCGATGTATCTGGAGCTTCCGTCAGGGGGCCACGGTCTGAATGGATACAAAGGTCCAATGTGGGACGCCTGGCAGGAAAAGTCACTCATCTGGCTGGCAGAGCTGAAGCTGCCCACGTCGAAGAACTGAATTGACGGCTGACCGAGTCTGGTTGTCCGCTGAATATCATTGAAATTCAACAAGGAAGTCCCATGCTCCGTTTTTTTCCATGCTTAACGATTGTTGCCTTGGCGTTACAGGGTTGCGGAACGGAACCGCCGACAAAAAATACTCCGGCACCCGTCCCGGGAAGCGGGCCAAAACCAGCTGCAACCACTGCGGCGGAAGCGCCCGTTGGTGGTAAGACGACTGAACAGACAACAGCAGAAAATCCAGCTAAAGAAGCCATCGAGAAGGTGGTTCAACCAGATGAGACAAAGAAGACAGCCGATTCCACAGCGCTGGAAGTACCCAGTGCCGATGGTCAAAACTGGTTAACACGCGAAGAGCTGGATGCGGGCTGGATTCGCTTGTTCGATGGCCATACGTTGTTTGGTTGGAAAGCAAACAGCGACCTCAACTGGTCCGTGAACGAAGGCATTATTTCTGCAGATGCGGGAAGCCCGGGACTGCTCTGCACGACAACCCGATTTGCTGATTATGAATTGCGATGTGATTACAAACTCGCCAAGGGAGGAAACAGTGGCATCTTCCTGCGAACACCATTGAAGCCGACAGACCCCGGCGTGGACTGTTATGAATTGAATATGTGTGACACTCATCCTGCGTTTGGAACGGCGAGCCTGGTCAAACGAGCCAAGCCGGAAGCCCCGATTTCTGGCGACGGCGACTGGCACAGTTTTCATGTTCGTGTTGATGGCCCCAAGGTGACAGTTCAGTTCGACGGAAAGCCAGCGCTCGAATATACCGATGCCAATGAAAAGCCACTGACGACCGGGTTCATTGGCCTGCAGATGAATGGGGGCAAGATTGAGTTTCGGAATGTCTATTTAAAACCATTGGGAACCGCGTCACTTTTTGACGGCCAGACACTGGAGGGCTGGCGTGAAGTTCCGGGCTCCAAGAGCAAGTTTTCCGTTGAGGAAGGAACCATTCATGTGACCAATGGGCCGGGCTTTCTTGAAACAGAACAGAAGGCGGGTAACTTTGTGCTGCAGTTTGAAGCCATCACGAACGGCGACAAGTTAAACAGTGGAGTCTTTTTCAGGGCGATGACGGGGACGGAAAAAACGCCGTCGCACGGATACGAATTTCAAATTCAGAACGGATTCAAGAACGGCGACCGGACACAACCCGACGATCATGGTTCTGGTGCCATTTTCAGAAGAACTCCGGCCAGGCGTGTAATTGCGAGTGACCGGAAATGGTTCAGCGCCACACTCGTCGCCAACGGCCCCCACTTCACATCCTGGATTGATGGCGTACAAGTCGTCGATTGGACCGATGAACGTCCAGATCACGAAAATCCTCGGCAGGGACGCCGGTTAGAAGCTGGCCATTTCAGCCTGCAGGGACACGATCCAACAACGGATCTGGCATTTCGAAATCTGAAGCTCGCCAAGATACCCGAGTAGTTGATTTCAGACCGGTTTGAACTTTTCGATTCTGCAGGACAAACGGATGTAAAATCTGGTCCTCACGAGGCCAAGGAACCGTCACGAAGCTCTGCGGGAAATCGGGACATTTGGCTGGGAGTACTACTGATGATTGCGCGAGAAAACACATCTGTCGCTTGCGATGTGATCGTGCGATTGGTCTATTGCCTGTAATGGATTGATTGCCACAAGACACGTGAGGTATGGATCATGAATTCTGCACTCCGTCGGCGCGAATTTCTGCAGGCTGCGATTGCTGCCGGGACGGCAGTAGCATCAGGGGGAATGCAACCGGGCTTTCTGCAGGCGAAAGAACCTCGCAGTGCGAATGAAAAGCTGAATCTGGCCGTGATTGGTGTCGCCGGTCGTGGTGGTGCGAATCTTAGCGGAGTTTCGCACGAAAACATTGCTGTCCTGTGCGACATCGACGACCAGCGACTCGAAGCTGCGGCCAAGAAGCATCCGGGGGCGAAATGTGTTACGGACTTTCGAGAGGTCTTTGATGCATCCAATCTCGATGGTATCGTTTGCAGCACCCCCGATCATATGCATGCCGTTGTGGTCTCGGCCGCACTGAAACGCGGGCTGCCGATCTACTGCGAAAAGCCGCTGACGCATTCGGTCTACGAAGCCCGCGTGCTGCGTCAATTGAATGCACAGGCCCATGTTCCGACCCAGATGGGGAACCAGATTCATGCGGGAGCCAACTATCGACGCGTCGTTGAAATCATCCGGTCTGGAGCGATCGGGGCTGTTGAGCAGGTTCACGTCTGGCAAGGTGGCGGTGTCCGTTCGTTTCCGAATGTGATGACATCGGCGCCTCCACCGCACATTCATTACGATCAATGGATCGGCCCGGCTCCTTTCCGTCCGTACAGCGAAGCTCATTTTCATTACAACTGGCGGTATTGGTGGGACTTTGGGGGAGGTCAACTGGCCGATTTCGGATGCCACTTCATGGACCTGCCATTCTGGGCTCTGGAACTGGGGGCTCCCACATCCGTTTTTGCCAAGGGAATCAAAGGGCACGACGGCGACAATGACTGCCCGATGAAGATGCAGGTCGACTACAAATTCCCTGCACGAGGCGGAATGTTACCCGTTCACCTGACGTGGTATCACGGAGGACTCATGCCGGAAGGTGCCGATGTGTACAAGATGGGTTCGGCCGTCCTGTTCGAAGGTACTCACGGTCGGCTGATTGCGGACTACGGCACCCACAAGCTGTTCATGCTGGAAGGGAAATCTGCCGTACCAGTGAAACCATGGATCTCCGATTCTGTCGGTGGTCATCACCACGAATGGACACAGGCCATTCGAACCCATGGAACCACCTCGTCGCATTTTGAATATGCCGGAAATCTGACCGAAGCCGTGCTGCTCGGCAACGTCAGCTATCGGGCTGGCACAGCGTTCGATTGGGACGCAAAAGCGTTGACGACGAGTTCAGCAGAAGCCAACAAGTTTCTGAAACGGGACTACCGCGAGGGTTGGACACTGTAATATTCTTGAGTAAATCCGGGACTGAGTCGAAGGTACATTTTGGGAAAGTCGATGAGACCTGCGTCCATTCGATCGCTAATGCTTGTCTGTTGCCTGATGCTGACGGTCTGTCGTCAAAGTATGGCTCAGGATGCCGTTGACTACGGTCGTCAAATCAAGCCCGTCCTGCAGGCTCGCTGCTATTCCTGTCATGGAGCATTGAAGCAGGAGGGTGGGCTGAGGCTGGATACAGTCACCTTGGCCACCAAAGGCGGGGACTCGGGAGCCGCAATCAAAGGTGCGGATCCGGACGGAAGCCTGCTGCTGCGTCGAGTCAGTTCAACCGAAGAGTCGACTCGCATGCCGCCGGAAGGTGAGCCTCTTAAACCCGCCGAGATCGCAGCGCTGAAGGCCTGGATCGCTCAGGGAGCCAAAGGACCTGCGGATGAGCAGCCTGAGCGTGACCCAAACGATCACTGGGCATTTCGAGCTCCAATCCGACCGGCTCTTCCCGTCGTCACAAATCCCGCCTGGTCGAAGAATCCGATCGATATCTTCATTAGCGCAGAACATCAGAAACGCGGCATCATTCCTCAAAAGAATGCAGACAAGCGAGTCTGGCTGAGACGAGTTTCGCTCGACCTGATCGGCCTGCCACCTTCGCTCGATGAACTCAACTCATTCCTGGCAGATGATTCACCGGAAGCATACGACCGTGTCGTCACGCGGCTTCTCGACTGCCCCGAATATGGCGAGAGATGGGGTCGCCACTGGATGGATGTCTGGCGCTACAGCGACTGGTGGGGCCTGGGTGCGGAAGTTCGGAACTCGCAAAAACATATCTGGCATTGGCGCGACTGGATCATTGATTCGCTGAATACAGACAAACCGTATGATCAAATGTTGCGGGAAATGCTGGCTGCGGATGAACTCTATCCGACAGATCTTGAAAAATTGAGAGCGGGCGGCTTCCTGGCTCGTCAATACTTCAAATTCAATCGCACCAGTTGGCTCGACGAGACGATCGAGCATACGTCAAAGGCCATGCTGGGCCTGACATTCAATTGTGCAAAATGTCACGATCACAAGTACGATCCGTTTTCGCAGCAGGAGTACTACCGACTGCGAGCGATCTTCGAACCATATCAGGTTCGGACAGATGCGGTTCCGGGTGAAGTTGATTTCGAACGAGATGGCATCCCGCGTCCCTTCGATTGCAATCATGACATTCAGACGTTTGTCCACGTCCGTGGTGATGATCGAAACCCCGACAAATCGAAAGTGATGGAGCCGAATGTTCCAGCGTTCCTGCTGGGGGATCAATGGAAGATCCAGCCCGTCTCGCTGCCGACAGAAGCCTTTCAACCAGGGATCAGGCCATTCGTGGTCGAAGCCCATTTGAAACTCGCCCAGCAACGAATCGCGGAAGCCACCACGGCAGTAGGCGTAGCGAAAAAGAAGCTGGCAGAGGCGACGGCGGCGCATCAGGCGTCTATTGCCGTCGCCGGCGAAGATCCTCCTGCAGATGCATTATCTGTCATCGCGCGATCACTCTTTTCCGACAACTTTGCCGCAGCGAGGCCGGATGCCTGGGAAATGAAGGAAGGGGCATGGTCGTATGCGGATGGCCGCTTGAAGCAATCAGGTGTCGGGACGACGCGAGCAGCGCTTCGTTTGAAGCAGATTCCGCCGGCCGATTTTGAAGCTCGTTTCAAATACATCCCAACCGGAGGAGACATGTGGAAGTCGGTGGGAATCACGTTTGACGTCACTGCCACGAACCACGAAGTCCTGGCCTATCTGAGTGCCGTCGCTTCTGGATCCAAAT
>CAIWEX010000334.1 GCA_903911795.1 uncultured Schlesneria sp. | reverse complement strand
CCGACGCGCCCGCGAACATGCCCAATCATTTTCCAGAGTTCCTCCCCTACGTGTTACCGCTGCGTCTTCTCGCCATCCAGCAATTGCGAGTTCGAAACGCTGTTGCCGTACTTGGCGAACTGGTCGAACTTCCAGACAACTTTTTTGGACTTGGGTTCCACTTCCACCAGCAATGGCTGCCCTTCTCCGGCGTGGCAATTGCCAATGACGTAATTCCCGTTCGGCAGCACTTCCAGAGTTGTGACCCAGGCGAGTGTGATGCCGGGCAAATCCGATTGCTCAATCTTCCAGATGACTTCTTTGGCGGGAGTCACTTCAATAACGCTGTGACCGTTTCCTGTCGCAATCAGAGTGTTGCCATTGGCCAGACGGACTGCAGCGAAGCATTTGTTTCCAAACGCTTCGGGTCCGTGGCCCCCCTTGGGTTGCTTCCCAAACAACGGGACTTCGAATTCCCAGACGACGTCGCCCGACTTCCCGTCATACTCACGCACGAACCCGTCTCCTTCATGGCAGACGAGATAATTACCGGTCGAAAGTTTACGGGCCAAGCGAGTGTCTGTATGCGGATGCGGGTGATTCACCTTCAGCTTGACCTGCTTCTGAATCTTCCCGTCACGGTCGACTTCGATGATCCTGCCGATTCCCGATTCCGCAATCATCAGGTGGCCGTTCTCCAGCGGTTGGAATGCATGAACTTCAACCGGCTTCCCTTCGTTTCCGTTCTGACGGGCAGAATCATAGGACCAGACCACCTGCTTCGTCTTGGGATCAATCTCGGCAACCTTCGCCCCTCCCTGCTGAACAAGAATATTGCCGTTCTTCAGGACATGGATGTCATGGATGCCTCCCCAGTTCATCTCCCATTCGGTCTTCCCTTCGGCATCAACAATGGCCAGCTTACCATTCCCTTGAGTGATCAGGCGGTGACCAGCCAATGCGGGCACAGCAGAAGCAAGAATCAGAATTGCGCAGATAGCTCGATGCAGTCGAATCATGTTGAGTCCTGAAGATCAAAAGATGGAAAAGAAAATGCCCGGCGCGATCATATGGCCTGCACTCTGGCTCGCATTTTTCGAATGACGCTCGGCCGAAGAGTTGAATGCCATCAATGCGGCACACCAAGGTGCAGAAAACAAGCATAGCTGGTCGAACGTGAGGGTGTCACCCAACGCGGGTGCGAGCAGCGACAATCGAACAGGCTGCCAACACGGCCGACGGCATCGTTGACCCCGTCGGTACATCGTTTGTCGACCCCGGTAGCCGAAGCGGCCACCGGGGCTATCCTGCTTCGTCACAGCCGGTTCCCAACGCTTAACAGCGTCGTCACACAATCATGGATCGGACGTACGGTCGATGTGAATGTCTTCCGGTGAAGCGGCCAGTGTTTCCAGATACGAAAGAACCACGACGCACTTGCGATCAACTGCATCAATGACGAATTCAGATAATTTGACAATCGCATCGTTTACGCTTTCTCTGCCTCCGAGAATGACAGAAGCAAGCCAGTTCCATTTCCGAGAACAATTCAATGCACGCAACAGCCTCCGTTGTGACCTCTCATGCGAGAAAAACACTCCTCCTTCAAATCCAAGTTCTTGCCTCAGACGAAAATCAACGCTCACCGGCAGAACTCGAGAGGCGATAGAAATATCGCAAATTCGCTGAATCGAATCTGCACGATCTGCGGCTGCAACGACACCTCGACTGACTCGGCCATCCGATACATCCGCGAAAACAAATGCGAAAAGGCTGCATACAATATCATCCATCCGGAGTTTGGCTCCAAAAGTACTTCGAGCGACAGCGTCAAAGGTAATCCCGTCGCTTTAAATGTCGTTGACAACCGACGAACCGCCGCGCAACCCGGTCAAGCCTTCATTGGCAAGTCATGAAGACAAAACGCCCACAATTCGTCAGGGCGAGAACAATCCGGTCGAGTACTTCGTCTTTTTTTCTATCGCCGAGCCAACATGGCGTCGTGAATGTCGGATCGGTATGGCAGGTTTCGATAAAAATCGTAACTGACGTCCCCCCGTCAGATCCATCACGGCTAGTTTCCCAATAGTACGGCTCTCCACTCGTGTCGCGATACTTTACAAAATCCCACCCCACTTCGACCGACCATCCATCCGCGTGAAACTCACTTTCACTACGATTCTCGCCCTTCATTTGATCGAGTGTGTGCT